>JAQTVX010000240.1 GCA_028706585.1 Candidatus Krumholzibacteriia bacterium
GGATTTCTCCGGCGTCGTGCCGCGCTCGACCGCGGCGAGGAGCAGCGTCCGCGCGTCGTCTCCGCCTGTTTTCGCCGCCGCGCCGAGAGCGGCCCGGCGCACCATCGCGGATGAGTCGTCGAGCAGGGGCTTGACCGAATCGAAATGTCTCCTTTGCCCGACGACGGCGAGCCCGTTGAGCGCGAGAGTCCTCAGATAAACGTCCTTCGATGCGAGAAGCCCCTCGAGGGCGGACGAGCCCTTGTTGCTTCCGATGCGGCCGAGCGCCTCCGCCGCCTTTACCGCGACCCACCGGTCGGGGTCTTTGACCAGCCGTGCGATAAACGGCACCGCATCGTTGAACTTGAGCCGCGCGAGCGCCTCGATCGCGCGGAACCTGACCTCGGGATTCTCGTAGGCCAGGAGCCCCGTGAGGTGTTCGGTTCCACCCGCGTAGCCGAGCCTTCCCATGGCGTACTCGGCGCACCAGGCGACCTTGGGATCGGGATCCTGGATGATCGCTTCGAGTTCCGACGCGGCGGCCGAGTCGGCGGCGAAAGCGAGCGCGAGGGCGGCCTGGGCGCGCACGGTCGAGTTGAAGGTCCTCAGCCACGGGGCGATAATCCGGGAGGCCTCCTTCGCTCCGGTTCTTCCCAGCGCCTCGAGCACGTACGGCTTGAAAACGGGGTCTTTGCCATCGAGACAGCGCTTGAGCGGCTCCAGCGCCGCTGTGCCGCCCACGAGCCCGAGCGAGTAGATGGCGGTCGTGGCCACGGTTCTGTCCGAGTCGTCCGTCAATTTCGCGAGGTAGGGAATGCCGGATTGGTTCCCGATGCGCCCGAGGACCTCCGCGCATCTCGCCCTGATGAGGGGCTCCGTGTCAGAGAGGAGGGCTTTGAATGCGGCGTCGTCAATCGCCCCGGCTTCTTCCATGCGTGCGAGCGTCGCGAGCTTCTCATGCCCGGCCGGGCTCTTGAGAACCTTGCCGTATCGGCTTTCCGCACCGGCGAGAACGCTCGGAGCGAATATCGCGCCGCTCAAGACGGCGGCGATGGCCAGAATGTGCAGAGCCCGCTTCATCCCGTTCCTCCTTCGTGGAATTTATCGAGGCATTTCCGCGCGAGCGAGGAGTATAATACCTCCGCTGGATTTTGTGGAGAGGATTATGGAATGGCCTTTTCTCTGATGCAATACAATGCCGGGGATTCATTTCTGCACCGGCTCCATCCGCTCGCAAAGCTTCTGGTCGCGGTTCTCGCGAGCGTCTCGGCGTTTGTCTTCGAGCCTTGGATCGTGCCGGCCGCGCTCGCGGCCGGCCTGATTCTGCTCCATGCGGCGCGATCGATCGCATTCGGGAGGCTCCTGGCCGTTCTCAAGCCGCTCCCGTTCTTCATCGCCATCATCGTTCTCGCCAACGTGTTTCTCGCGCATCGCGATGCCGCATGGTGGCGCGGCGCGGAGGCCGGCCTCGTGCAGGCGCTGCGGGTCGTAGCGCTCATTCTGGCCGTGAATCTGTTTCTCGCCGCGACGGATGCGGTCGACCTGTCCGATTCCGTCCTCCGCATTATGGGGCCGCTCGCGCGCTTTGGCATCCGCGTGGGGGAGCTATCTCTCATGACCATGATCACGTTCAGTTTCATTCCGCTGATGGCGGACGAAGCGCGGCGGCTGCAGCTGGCCCAGGCTGTCCGCTGCGGATTTCCGAAGCGCGGGGTCGGCGCCGTCAGGGCGGCGATACCTCTTCTCGCGCCGCTCGTGGTCGGTCTCTTCAGGCGGGCGGACGAGATCGATCTCGCGCTGCGCGCCCGATGCTATCGGTTGAACGCGCCGCGGAGCTCGCTGTCCCGCGCGGGGTTCGGTAGGATCGACTGCCTCGTGTGCGCCGCGAGCGTGGCGCTGTTCACAGTTGGTTTATATGCGCAATTTTAAGCTCGTGCTCGAATACGACGGAACCGATTTCCACGGCTGGCAAATCCAGCCCGACCGGAGGACCGTTCAGGGCGAGCTATGCCGGGCGATCGAGGAAACGACGCTCGTTCGAAGCATGGCGACCGGCGCCGGAAGGACGGACGCTGGGGTGCACGCTGTGGGCCAGGTCGCGAGCTTCGCCTCGGAGACCCTTCTGGGCCCCGCCGTTCTCAAGCGCGCCTTCAATGCGCGGCTTCCCAAAGACGTCCGCGTCCGGAGCGTGGACGAGGCGCCGCCGCGGTTCAACGCACGCTTCGACGCGAAGAGCCGGACGTACCATTACGTCTTCATCGGCCGCCCGACGGCGCTGTGGAGAAACTACTACTATCTGGTTACGGTCAGCCTGGATCTGGCTGCGATGCGCAGAGCGCTGGCGGAACTCATTGGCGAAAAAGATTTTACGGCGTTTGCATCGTCCCGGGACGATTCCACGACGAAAAGGTGCCGGGTGATCAAGGCGGAGCTCATCGAGACGCCGCCGCTGGTCACGCTCGCCGTCACCGCGGATCATTTTCTCCATCACATGGTGCGCTCTATCGCCGGAACTGTGCTGGAGATAGGCAAGGGTAAGCCCAAGGATATGGCGGGGATAATCGCCGGGCGCGATCCGGCCCCGGCAGGGCCGACGCTCCCGCCGCACGCCCTGTACCTGATGCAAGTCGGTTACTGACGGCTCCGGGTGGCAGCGGGAAATGGGTTGTCCGCAGGGCGCCTTCCATGTATAATTAATCCTTCCAATGACCGGGACAGTCGAATGAGTGGCAGCGGCCTACGATTCTCAGAAACTGGAGGAGCAATGAAGTTCTTCATTGATACGGCGAACATTGCCGAGATACGTGATGCGGCATCTCTCGGCATCATAGATGGTTGCACGACCAACCCGACGCTGCTTTCGAAGGAAAAGGGCTCGTATCGCGAGATCCTCAAGGAGATCTGCGAGATCATTTCGGGCCCCGTGAGCGCCGAGGTCGTCTCCATGGACGCCGAGGGAATGGTCAAGGAGGGGAAGGAACTCTGCAAGATCGCGGATAACATAATCATCAAGGTGCCGTGCATCCGCGAGGGGATCAAGGCGCTCGCCATGTTCAAGAAGGAAGGCATTCAGACGAATGCGACCCTCTGCTTCTCCGCGAACCAGGGCCTTATCGTCGCCAAGGCCGGCGCCACTTATGTGAGCCCCTTCGTGGGCCGGATCGACGACGTGGGCAATTCCGGCATGGATCTGATCCGCGAGCTCGTGCAGATATACAACAACTATTCATTCGGGACCCAGATCATCGTCTCGAGCGTTCGCCATCCGCAGCACGTGTACGAAGCGGCGCTCACCGGCGCCGACGTCGCGACGATTCCGTTCAAGGTGCTCGAGCAGTTGATCAAGCATCCTCTCACCGACGCGGGAGTCAAGAGCTTCCTCGCGGATTGGGACAAGGTCACGAAGAAGTAACCGGCGCACGGGCGCCGGACCAGGCGCAGAGAGCCTGCCATGAAACCATTCGACAGTAGATGGGATCGATTCATCCCCGTCATCCTTGGGGTGTTTTTCGGGCTCTGCATCGCTCTGCTCGCGGTTTCTATCGTAATGTTCCACAGGGCCGAGCAGCGAGGGAACGGCGGAACGCCCGCGAGCGGGCGGGCGGCTTCGGATCTCGCCCAGGGCGAGCGATCGAGCGCCATAGTGGAGGCGACTCGCCTTGTGAGCCCCGCGGTGGTGTCGGTGACGGCCATCAGGACGAGGGATATCAGATCGAACCCGGAGCTCTATTATCGTTGGCTGCAGCAGTTCTATTTCAACCCATCGCGCCTGAACCAGCTCGGCGGTCGGCCCGTCCTCGAGTACGCGAGCTTCGGGTCTGGTCTCATCCTGTCACCCGACGGCCATATTCTCACGAACGAGCA
>JAQTVX010000241.1 GCA_028706585.1 Candidatus Krumholzibacteriia bacterium
AATGAGCGATGAGATCGTTCCTGAGGAGAAATCGACCGAGAAGGCGGGGTCGAGCGTCGTCGGCTCCGTCTGGATGGCGAGCCTGACGACCGCGTCATCGCCGTGCCGCGAGCATCCCGAGACGCCACACGCGAGCCAGAGAAACAGCGTTATCAAGCCGGCAAGACGCATTCCGTTCACACCGGTCAAATGATCTCGGTCGAGAGCAGGTGATAGTCCCCTGTCCCGAGCGCATCCTCGAAAACATAAACGACGCCATTGGAATAGTAATACCATAGCCGGTAGTACCTTCCCATGCTGCCTTCCTGCCGGTCCTCGACGTTGTCCGGGGCTCCGTTCTTAAGGTAGATCTTGCCCATATCCGTCCGCCAGCCCGGCTTGTGAGCGGAAAAATTGGCGAGCACGTACTTGAGCCTCTGGAGAAAATCGCTGAACGCCTCGTTGGATTCCGTGGAGACCGTGGGGTCGCGTTTTCGCCAGAAGCTCGCCCATGCGTTCATCCGCTCCGCCGGGGGAGCCTCCGCGACCGCGCGGGCTTCCTTCTCGTCCGCGACGATCGACAGGAGCTCGACGAGATCTCCGATATGCCCCCCGAAAAGTCCGCGGTTGAAGAGGACCGTGAATCGTCCCTCCGATTCGCTCTCCTGGGCGCCGTCGGATGTCCCCGCGACGAACTCGATTTCGTACTCGCCGAGCGGGAGATCCTCTATGTTGATATCGAAGCAGAGCGCCGCATGGCCGCTCGCGTTTGAATCGAACACCTTCCTTGTGTAGAGAACTATGATTCGCCGCGCGTCCCAGACCCTGGCCGTTACCACGAAGGCCGCCTGCCGCTGCGCCGAGGGAATCGCGACGTTGCATACGACGCGCGCCCAAGCGTTGAAATCGCCGTATATCGCGCCGGAGTTGACGCGCTCCCCATCCATAACGGGCGCCTGGCACAACGATGCGGCGATCTCGCCCGAGCGTGGCTTCGGCGCGAGGGAATCATCCGGATGCGTGTAGAAGACCGGCGACGCGAGCTCGAGTCTCCCCGTCTTGTCGCCGACGACGCGCACCACCTTATTCTCGGTGAAACGCCGCGACGTATCGATGACCTCGATTGTAACAGTTGCCTTGTAATTGCCGGGCTCGATGGGGAATCTCTTTCGCGAGCTCGCCATGAGCGCCGCGGAGGTCGTTTCTCTGAAATTGCTCGTTGCGACCGACTCCTCCCACACCTCGCCCCGCACCCGCTTGCCGTGAGCGTCCTTGAGCTCGACGTAGACGCGGTACCGCGACTCATATCGCTCGCCGCGCACGAAGAAAACGAGCTTCCGGTAAGGTACCGAGACGGTCACCAGAATCGCCTGTTTCGAATTCTCGTCGAATTGTTGGCTGATCGCGAGCTCGAACGCCGTCTCCATCGGCCTGTTGAAATCGCCCTGGCCGAAAACCGGCGCCGACAGTGCAATGCACAAAAAGGCTGCAGCGCATACGAACAAAGGCTTATGAGACAAGAGACATCTCCCCCTCGCCCGTGCTCCGGGCTCGCATTATCATGGGTCTCGCAGAGCGGAGTATAGTCGCCCGAATCCGCTCTGTAAAGGGATTACGCCCTATTCCGTGGGAGGCTCATTCCTGCCGGAGCGCGACTATCGGGTCCATCTTCGAAGCCCGGTTTGCAGGATACATTCCGAAGATGATTCCGATTCCAGCCGAGAATACGAACGCGATGATGATCCAGATGACCGGGAGCGAGTACGGGAACTGGACGAGGTGCGTGACTCCGCGAGCGGCGACGAGCCCGCATACGATCCCGATGAAGCCCCCGGTGCCGGTGAGTGTCGCCGCCTCGATGAGAAACTGCTGGAGAATGTCATGCCGTCTTGCGCCGAGCGCCATCCGAACGCCGACCTCGCGGGTGCGCTCCGTCACCGAGATGAGCATGATATTCATCACTCCGATGCCGCCCACCATGAGACCGATCGAGGAAATAACGATAAGCACCAGCCCTATGTACTTGGTGATATTCGTGATCATGTCGCGGAAGGCTTCCGAGGTCGTGATGTAGAAATCGCTCTCCTCGGCGGGAGCGACCTTGCGGCGGGCGCGCAGGAGCGCCGTGATCTCATCCTTGGCCTCGTCGAGGGTATACTCCGGTTTCACCGTCGCAATGATCTCGTAGTCGTCATACTTGCTCGAATGGTCTTTCTCGAACGTCGAGTACGGAACGACGGCGAAGTTGTCGCTGATGCTGCCCATGAAGTGCCGGCGCGACTGAAGCGTTCCGACGACCTCGTACTCGTAGGCTCCGATGCGGACCCACTTCCCGATCGGATCCATGTTCGGAAAGAGATCCTTCGCTGGACCGAACCCGAGAATGACGGCGCGTCTGCGGCGCGCGACGTCGAGGTCCGTGAGAAAGCGACCCTCGTCGACCTGCAGGCTGAATACGTACGGGAAGTTCTGCGACGTCCCAACCACCTGGATGAGGTTCGTCCGCCGCCCCTTGTAGCGCAGCACGCGCATCCCCTCCCCCGGACTGACCTCAAAATCAACTCGCTCGATGCTCGGACATTGATCCTGGATGGCCTTCGCGTCCTCGGCCGTGAGCTTCTTGCGGCGCATGAGCGCCTCGAAGTCGCGGTCCCCCTGCATCGGGTCGTACCGCGAGATGTCAAGAAACGGCCGGTTCGCCGAGAGAAGGTCCTGCTGGATGCGCTTGCCGAGGCCGGAGAGCACCGTCACCATGCCGAGCACCGTCATGACGCCGATCGCGACACCGAGAATGAGGAGCCCCGATCGCATCCGGTGCGTTCGGATGACCTGCAACGCCTGCAGCAGGTTCTCCTTCCATATCTCGCGCCCGAGCCGTTCCTCGTCCACACGCGATTGTTCGACCATAAACGCCACCTACTCGTAATGAAGCGCCACGACGGGATCGAGCCGCGCGGCTCGACTAGCCGGGTAAGTTCCGAATATCAGACCAATGCAGAATGTGACGGCGAGCCCCGCCACTATCGACCAGGGCGCGATCATGTATGGAAGCGGCGATACCAGTGAAATGACGGCCGCGATCGTGAAACCGAGCGTGATCCCGATCACCCCGCCGAGGAGGGACAGCGTAACGGCCTCGACGATGAATTGCCAGATGATGTTCGATCGCCGCGCACCGAGGGCCTTCCGGACACCGATCTCGCGCGTGCGCTCCGTCACCGAGACAAGCATCACATTCATGAGAACGATGCCGCCGACGACGAGCGATATCGAGACAATGAAGATGAGCGCGTTGAAAATCGCCTGCGAGATCTTCTTCCACAGCGAGATCAGCTGCTGCGAGGTCGTGATGCTGAAATCGTTATCCTCGAGCGGGCGGAGCCGGTGCCTGATGCGCATCGCCATCGTGGCCTCGTCGAGCGCCTGCTGCATGAGGCGGATATCGGCGGCCCTGACCTTGATTTCGATCGACCGCCGCGAGCCGTATATCTTCAGGTATTTCGTTACGGGAATGTAAACGAACCGGTTCCGCGACGAACCGAGGACGGTGCCGAGATCCTTCACGACGCCGATGACGGTGAAGTGCCGCTCGCCGATCTTGATCTTCTTGCCTATCGCGTCTCGCCCCTTGAAGAGGTGCTCGTACACGTCCCAGCCGATGACCGCGACCGCCTTGCTCTGCTGCACCTCGAGCCTGGAGAGGTGCATGCCCGCGGCGAGCCCGGCGTTCTCCAGAAGGGGATACTCGTCGGAGCGTCCCTTCACCTCGATGTTGTCCACGTACGATTCCCGGTAGGAGATCCGGTCGGAGCCGCTGATCGCCGCCCCCACGACCGAGCTCGATGGAACCGACCGCCGCAGGTA
>JAQTVX010000242.1 GCA_028706585.1 Candidatus Krumholzibacteriia bacterium
GACGTTTCCCGCTTCCCCCGCTCCGCTATCTTCTCTGGAGAAATTTCCTGGTCCAGCGGCCGCTGTTGAGGTACACGAAGCCTGCCGCCATCCCGCCGAGGTGTGCGAAATGCGCGATGCCGTCCCCGCCGGAGATGCCGCTGGCGAATTCGATGACCACCATGAAGATGACGAGGGTTCGCGCGCGGACCGGGAAGATGCCCCAGACGTAGATCTCGCTGTCGGGGAATAGGATCGCGTATGCCAGCAGGATGCCGTATCCGGCGCCCGATGCTCCGATGACGGTCGTATTGAACGAAAATAGAAAGCTCAGTACCGCGCCGCCGAGACCGCACACGATGTAGTAGTTGAGGAACCGGTTGCTTCCCCAGACGCCTTCGAGGGGCGTTCCAAACATCCAGATGATGAACATGTTGAGCAGCAAGTGCCACGGGCTGCCATGCAGGAACATGTACGTGATGAGCTGCCAGACGTAGCCTTTCGATACGACGACGTGCGGGGTAAGGCCGAAGAAATCGACGAATGAGGTATGGGCGAGAAAGAGCTCCAATACGTATATGATTGCATTTATGAGGATGATCTGGTTGACGACGCTACCGGTAAGGAGGCCGATCACCAGGTTCGATGAGTTCCGGCGATTGTACGACATACCGACCTTTCTCAATCTCATGAAGCGAGCACAGAATGATAATAACGTATCGCGCTCGCGCGGGCAACCGCCGAGAGCAAGTTTTTTGGCTCGACCGTCATTGCGCGCTATGCTACCATTGTATGAAAGGGGGTTGCCGGTGCGCAGAATGCTATTGATTGTCGCGTTTGCCGTTGCCTCGATGACTGCCGGCGCCGCGGCCAGGAACTGGTACGTGTGGCCCGACGGACGAGGCAGCACGCCCACTATTCAAGCCGCTGTCGATTCAGCCGCTTCCGGCGACTACATCTATATCCATACGGGGACGTACCATCAAGGCGGAATCGTCGCGATCGGCAAGAACCTCACGTTCGCCCAATACGACGGGCAGGTCTATATCATCTCGCCCTCGATGGGCAGCGGGACTTGTATCACGGTCCGGAATGCCGGCTCGTTCGTGATTGGAAGCTTCTCGTTCAGAGGCTTCGAAACGGCGATCGACGCCGAGGCTTCCTCCGGCACCATCCAGTTGGTCACGGTGAAGGCCTGCAATCGCGGCATCGCGATCTCGGATGCCGGCTCTTCATCGACGATCTGGTACTGTCTCGTCGATTCATGCGGGACCGGCGTCGAGGTCCGGGGAGGATCGGTCACGCTCCAGAACCAGACGATCGTGAACTGCACAACGGGAACCCTGTTCTCGGGGGGCAGCGCAATCTTCTCGCGCACGATCGTATATGACTGCGGCATCGGGATTCAGTGCTCGGGCGGGAGTGTCTCCTCGAGCTGCAACGATTTCTATCTCAACGGCGCTGATTACTCGCTCTGCACGGCTGGCGCAAACGATTTCTATACGGATCCGAAGTTCTGTTTCTGGAAATCGAGCGGCGGCCCCTACTGGCTCCATAGCACGTCTCCCTGCTTCACCGGGGACAATCCGTGCAGCGCGACCATCGGCGCGTTCACCGGCACGATTCCAGGCTGCACCGGGACTGCCGTTCAGCGGGAATCCTGGGGAGCGATAAAGAGCATCTACCGCTGATTCATCGTGGAAGCGGATTACTTCAACGGCAAAATCTATACAATGGACGGTGCGAATAGCGTTGTCGAAGCGCTCTCGACGTCCGGCGGGCGCATCGTTGAGACGGGAAGCGCCTCAACGCTTCGCTCGCACCGCGCCTCCGGCGCCCCTCGAATCGATCTGCACGGGCTGACGGTCATCCCGGCTTTGACGGACGCCCACGTTCACGTTTTCGCCCATGCCGAGGCGGGAGCATGGCTGGATCTCGCGGCGGCACGATCTCTGGAAGACGTGCTCGAATCGGTCTCCGCGAGACTCGCCGCCGTCAAGAAGGGATCCTGGATTCTCGGGAAGGGATGGGATCAGAACGCATGGCCCGATGCGCGCTTTCCCGGGAAGTGGAGTCTCGATTCCATCGCTCCTGATAACCCCGTGTACCTCAAGCGGGTATGCGGCCACGCCGCGTTCGTGAACTCCGCCGGGCTCCGCGCCGCCGGTATTACGAGGAACACGCCCGATCCCCCGTGCGGCCGGGTGTTGAGGGATGCCCTGGGAGAGCCGACCGGCATTCTCCTCGACAGCGCGGCCGAGCTCGCGGCGAGTCGCATACCATATCCCACGAGGGAGGAGAAGAAGCGGTTTCTCGCCGTCGCCGCGCGGCGATGTCTCGCCTCCGGGCTCGTCTGCGTGCATGAAATGGGATTGTCGGAGGAAGCCGTTTCAATCTATCGGGAACTCGATGCGTCCGGCGAGCTCCCTATCAGGGTTACCGCCTATCTCTCCGCTGACGATGCCGCCAACGGGAGCTTTCTCGAATCCGGTCCGCCCCCCGGACGTGCCGACGGGCTTTTTCGCATCATCGGTGCGAAGTTTTACATGGACGGCTCGCTCGGCGCGAGAAGCGCCGCATTGCTGGCAGACTATTCAGACGACCCGGGAAACAGGGGCATACTCATGCACTCCGCCGAGAGTCTGGTCCGGGCCGTTCTGCCGTGGCACGAAAGAGGTTTTCAGGCGGCCGTGCATGCGATCGGGGACGCGGCCGTTCGCGCGGCTCTCGATGCATGCGAGAGCCTCGGCAGGGGAGGTTCAACGTTCGACAGGAGAATTCGCATCGAGCACGCCCAGGTCGTGTCGGAGGCTGATATCCCCCGGTTCGCCAAGCTCGCAGTCGTGCCGTCGATGCAGTTCATACATTGCACGTCAGACATGACCTGGGCGCAGGCGAGGCTCGGCTCAGCCCGGGACTCGCGTGCCTATGCTTGGCGCTCGCTCGTCGAGACCGGGGCCGGGATTTGCGGCGGAAGCGATTTTCCTGTGGAATCGATCAATCCGTTTAGGGGCATCCATGCGGCTATCACGCGGCGGAACGCAGAGGGTCTTCCCGAAGAGGGCTGGCGGTCCGAAGAGCGGCTCACCGCAGAAGAGGCTGTGAGGGCCTTCACCGTGGGTGCGGCATACGCGGCTCATGCGGAGGCAGACGCCGGTTCTCTATCGCCGGGGAAGTTGGCCGATTTCGACGTTCTCTCCGGGGATATCTTTGCAATGGAGCCGGACGGGATAATGGATGTGCGCGTTCTAGCGACGGTTCTCGGCGGTGAGATCGTGCACCGGTCGGATGCCTTCTAGGCCGACCGCGTTTTCGGAACAATCATCGACAGAGGCAGATCGCCCGATTCACGGAGGAGCTTCATCAGCTCTTCCTGCGGCTTGCCGTATCCGAAGACGTAGGAGACGTTCTTGATCATTTCCTCTATGAGGATCATCGAGATGGCCGGATATGCGACGGCGGGCGAGACCGATGCCACAAGAACCTCATGCTCGGCGTCGTCGCGCGACATGTGCAGTGATTCAACGAGGTATCCAATGGCGCTTTCAGACGTCATCGTTCCCGAGTGAAGGGAGAATACAACGATCATTCTCGCATAATTCCTGATCCAATCGTTGAGAATAAGCACGAAGAGATCAGGGTCGTTCTTCTTGATGTCCGGCACGAGCTCCTGCACCGCCAGGTATCGCCACCCCTCATCGAACGTTGCGCTCGAGAAGACGGCCGCCGTTGAGTCTTTGGCCTCGCAGCGGGACTTGTCGGCATCGAGCAAGCGCGGCGCGGCGCAGAGGAGCGCGAAACGGACGGCATCGTCCTGCATCTCGCGAACCCCGGCTGAAAGGGCGATACGAG
>JAQTVX010000243.1 GCA_028706585.1 Candidatus Krumholzibacteriia bacterium
CTTGCTCATGATATCGAGCGCCAGCGCAACGTCTTTCGCGAGGAAATCCACGTTCACCGTCGAGTAATCGCGGCCGGTGTTCACGTTGATAACGCCGCCGACCTCCTCGATCGACTCCGCGATCTGATTCGCCGTGAGACCGGCGGCGCCCTTCGTCAGGAGCCTGCCGGCCAGATTCGCCATGCCTTCCGCGCCTGGATCATCCATCGCGGAGCCCGCCGGCACGAGAAGCTGGAGCGACACGAGGGGTACCTCGTGCGTTTCCATGATGAAAACCTTCAGACCGTTCTTGAGAGCGTATTCCTTGCATGGCGGAAGCTTCACGGCTCCCGCTTCCGCTGCCGAGAGCGCCGGCCAGAGAGCGAGCAGCACCGCCGCGACAAGGAGCATTGCTTTTTTCATATCGTCTTACCTCTTCGAAATGATCCGTTCAACGTCCATCATCGTATCCGTGCCGTGCGCGAACGCGCCGGATCGTCACGACGTCTCGGGGACGAGTGTGACCACGTTGCGATTCTTCTGCCCGAAATATTGCCCCGCGACGCGCTTCACGTCATCGAGCGTAACTGCGCGGTAGCGGTCCTGAACCTTGAGCATCTCGTTGAAATCGCCGAAGTAGATTTCGTAGGTGCCTATCTTGCGCGCCTTGCCGTTCACCGTCTGCATGCTGCGGTAGAAGTTCGCCGCAATCTGATTCTTCGCCTTTTCGAGCTCGGCCGCAGCTATTCCATTCTTGGCGATGTCGTCGAGTATTCCATATACGGCCGTCTCGCACTCGGCGCCGGTCTTGTCGGGCTTCACCTTGACGTCGATCATGAAGAGGGCCGGCGCCGCCTGCCAGGAGGCATTCGCCCCTGCGTAGACCGCTATCCCGAGATCGCGGACGAGCGTCTTGTAGAAGCGCGAGCTCTCCCCCTCGGACAGAACGCTCTGGAGCACGTCGAGCGCGCAGATGTCGTTCGATTTCACGTCGGGTATGTGGTAGCCGATGAGAACCTCGGGCATCTCGGCGACCTTGCGGAGCTCGGCGCGCCGCTCGCCCTGCTGTTCCGGTTCGACCGTGCGAGGCGGCTCCGGAGGCGTCTGCGACGGTATATCACCGTAGTACCGATGGATGAGCCCCTGCGCTTTCTTCGTGTCGAAGTCCCCTACGATGATGAGTATCGCATTGTTCGGCGCATAGTTGGTCTTGAAGTACTGCACGGCGTCATCGCGGTTGATCTTCTCGAGATCGGACATCCATCCGAGAACCGGCCAGCCGTACGGATGCGCCTTGTAGGCGAGCGCGAGGAGCTCCTCGTACATCGCGCCTTCCACCGAGTTGTCCACGCTCAAGCGCCGTTCTTCCTTAACGACGTCCATCTCCGACACGACGAACTTCGGATCGAGCGCGAGCGACTTCATGCGATCCGAATCGAGGTCGATGCAGAGCTCGAGGACGTTGCTCGCGAAATCCTCGTAGTAGGCCGTCATGTCCTCGCTCGTGAAGGCGTTCGAGTAGCCGCCGTTGGATTCGAGGAGGTGGTCGAATTCCTTCGGACCGTACTTGGCGGCGCCGTTGAACATCATATGCTCCATGAAATGGGAAATGCCGGTGATACCCGGCCGCTCGTTCCGGCTTCCCACCCGGTAGAACGTCCACCTGCTGATAACGGGCACCGAATGGTCCTCCATGAGGATGACCTTTAGCCCGTTATTCAGCGTTTCGACGGTCGCCTCCAGCTTCGCGGGGGCGGCCTTCGTTCCGCCCGCGCCTGCCGGGCCCGTGAGCGCGATAGACGCCGAAACGAGCACGAAGAGCGAGAGCGCGACGGCGGTCCGCGCCGCGCGGAATCTGCAAACGTGCATCCTCGAACCTCCTTTGGAGTTGGATTTCCGGCTTGAAACGAATTCCCTTGCAAAGTGACAATATGGCGCACGCCGCCGAAGGCCCCCTTCACGCGGCGCTATGCGCGGCCGCGCGGCGGCAGGAGCCGCGGCGTCGGGCGCGCCTCTTGGTCTTTCTACGGCTATAGTTGTGCACAAGTTCCATGAAAATGCCGAGATCGTTCTCGAGATCCGTCTGGGTGCCGTCGAAATAGAACGTTCTGATGGGGATTCCCTCGCAGTCGCGGCTCACCCTCGGATATATCGACTCGCAGATGACGCCGTTCATGCAGGTGAAAGGGCTGATGTCGATGATGCCGTCGGCGCCCTTTTCGTACAGGTAGACCGCCTTGCCCACGCTCAAGACCATCTCACCGAGGGAGCCGTGGTACGGCAGATACGGCTGGCTGCGCTCGAGCACTTCCATGATGTCGTGCGGCTCCTCGAGGCCGATGAACTCGTCCCTGAGCGGCGCGAGCAGGCGTTCCTCGTGCGAGTGCTGCACGCGTTTCTTGATCTTCACCTTGAGCATCTCGAGCGAAAATCCACGGCCATAGAGCCGGAGGTTCTTCTCCTGTTCCACGTTCGTGTACCATACCCATTCGCCGATGTCCGAGAGCCACGCCTGCACGCCGAACGTCTCGAGGCGGCGAATGAGATCCTCGTTGCTGAAGGTGCTCAGCCGGCAGAATATCTCGCCGACTATGCCGATAAGCCTGGTTTCCCGGGAGAAATCGACCGGAATCGCCCGAAACAGATCCCTGCCCGTCTCGAGGGCTCCGGCCAGCTGCGACAGCTTCTTGGCGCCGATCGGCACCGAGGGGTCGGCGAGCGCTTCGCAGAATATCCCCAGCGAGCGTTCGCAGGCCTCGTCAGCAGCCCCCCGTTTTGTCTCGTAGGGGCGGTAGACGTGAAGCATCTTGCGGATGGCGTCGCTCCCGATGAGACCCCACCAACCGAGCCGCATCATTGGACCCGAGTACTCGCCGAGGCTCGAGTAGCCGTCCGCGCTCGTAGGACAGACGATGAGAATGTCGTCGTAGCCGAGCTCGCGCAGCACTTGGCTCAGGAATGGCGAATACTGACCGAACCGGCATGGGCCGCTCGCCGTGGGCATGAAAAAGGCGGTCTTCGCGGGGTCGAAACCGGGTTGCTCGGTTACCTTCAAGAAATCCCCTATCGTCACGCGCTCGGGGAGACACTCGTCCCCCGACGTGAACCGCCCCGCTATCTCGTAAGTCCGCTCGTCCCCGTCGGGCGACGGATGGGCGTCTACCCCGAGATACTTGAAGGCCGCCGCAAAGGCTCTTGCTCCCTCATCGGACATTCGCGGGATATAGAGCGTGCGGCCCTTGAGCCCTCGCTTTTTTTCCACCATCTCAGGACTCCCTTGCTGTCGAGATATGCTTCGCAGCGGGTCATGACGCCGGCGTCGTTCGAGTGCCCGTCGAACTGCAGCGTGAGATACGGGCGGACTGCGGCGCCTGAGGCGTAGTGCTTCACGTAGGAATCGGGCCCGCATTTGAAGTTCGTGATATAGATCAGGTGCAGGTTGTCCTTCTGCGCGGCCAGCCGCGCCGTCTGAAGGATCTTGCGCCCGAAGTTCCAGAACATATTGTCGTTGAGGTCGCGGATGCCGATCCCTTCGAGCGGCAGAAAGAAGATCGGGATGACGTTCATGCCGTAGTAATCGCGCAGCTTCCCGGGCACATCGAGGTTCGCTTCCTTGTCGATGACGTTGTACGGGCGTCCGACGAGAACGATCCCCGCCTCGCCCGACTCCTCGAGACTATCGAGGGCCCTGCGCCCGGCGGTCTCGCACTCATCGCGGAACATCCGCTGCGCCATGTAACCGGCCCGGACCGCGAGGCGATGGCGCGATCGGCTCGCGCCGAAGCGTTTCGCGAACCGCCAGAGCTCTCCCTCGACGAACTTCTGTCCTTGCCGGAAAT
>JAQTVX010000018.1 GCA_028706585.1 Candidatus Krumholzibacteriia bacterium
CCGAGTAATACGTGCCGGGCACCGCCGCCGCAGTCACGAGCACGGGCCGGGCGACGACCGCGACGAGAACGAGTAATGCAATGAGCATTCTCAACATGCGATCCCTCCCACAAAGGATCAAAACCCTCTGACCTATTTGGCGAGAATGGGTCGAGTCTAGACCAATTTGTTTACATTGTCAAGTAATAATTACCATCATGTCACCATAATATGTCGTCGCAGATTCCCGGCAGGGGGATAGAAGGGGCTGCTGCCAGTTTTTCTTTGACTTTTCCGCAAGATTCGTAAAGATTTACGATTATGCATGTTCCGCATCTGAAGAAACGGTTATACATCATCATACCGATCGCCCTCGTCGTCGCCGCGCTCACCATAAGAATCGTCCTCTTCGCAACGAAGGGATCGGGGGGCAAGCGGGGCGGGCAGGCACCGGCCGTCGCCGTGGAGATCGATAGCGTTCGATTCGGCCCGATACGGGAGATCCGCGAGTTCACCGGATCCGTTTATCCTTACAATCAATACGTCGTCGCACCGAAGGTATCGGGGCGAGTCATCCAGATCCGGAAACGAATCGGCGACTGGGTTCGGCGAGGGGAGTTGATCGCCCGGATCGACGACGCCGAGTATCAGCAAGCGGTGCTCGAGGCCGAGGCGAACCTGAGAATCGCCGAGGCCTCCGTGGCCGAATCTCAGAGCCAGCTCGAGCTCGTCCGCGAGCAAAAGGAGCGGATGGAATCGCTCAAGGCCAAGGAGCTGGCCTCCTCCGCCGAAATGGACGCGGCCGCAACCAATTACAATGCTCAGGAATCCCGCTACAAGCTGGCCCTAGCCCAGGTCGAGCAGCGCAGGGCGTCCCTCAATTCCGCTAACATCAGGCTCGACTACACACGCTTGGCGGCCTCGAGGGCTGGATACATCGGCGAGCGCTTCGTAGACGAGGGTGCGTTGTTGGCGCCCAATACGGCGGTCGTGTCCGTCATCGAGATAGACTCGGTGATCGTGCGGAGCACGATAACGGAGCGCGATTACGGCCTCATCCAGGCGGGGCAGCCGGTAGATGTGATCGTCGACGCCTTTTCGTCTAGGACTTTCAACGGACGCGTTTCCCGAATCGCTCCGATGCTGCAGCAGGCATCCCGCGTGGCGCAGATGGAGGTGGAAGTCCGCAACGATTCCCTCCTCCTCAAGCCCGGAATGTTCGCGCGGGTCGACGTGATGATCGCCGCAAAAGACAAGGCCCGGGTCGTTCCCACCAAAGCGATCGTGAGCCGCGGCGGCGAAACCGGTGTCTTCATGGTGAGCGAAGGCGAAGCCGTCGCCCACTATTATGCGGTGAAAACGGGAATCGTTACCCCGGATCTCACCGAGATCCTCTCCCCCGCGGTCGAAGGCCAAGTGGTGACGCTGGGCCAGCATTTGCTCGAAGACGGAAGTCCCGTCCTGCTGCCTCAGAGCCAGTCGGCCGCGAGCGCCGATTCCACCGAGGCCGCCGGAGAGAAAAGCAGCCGATGAACATCGCACGGGGACCAGTCCATCGCCCGATACTCACGACCATTATCTTCATGGTCGTGATCACGCTCGGCATCGTCTCATTCTCCCGCCTGTCGATCGACCTTATGCCCGAAATCACCTTTCCGACCATTTCCGTGGTCACAAGCTACGGCGACGTCGGCCCGCAGGAGATGGAGGAGTTGGTCACCCGGCCCCTCGAAGAGTCGCTCGCAGCGGTGCAAGGCGTCGAGGAGATCACGTCCGAATCATCCGAGGGAACGAGCATGGTGCGGGTTTCCTTCGCATGGGGTACCGACCTCGACGTGGCCGCCAACGACATCCGCGACCGCATCGACCGCGTCCTTAACCGGCTTCCGGAAGACATCACCCGCCCGATGATCCGCAAGTTCGATCTGTCGGCCTTCCCGGTGATGTTCCTGAGCGCCTCGGGCAATCTGAATCCGCTGGATCTGCGCCGAATCGTCGAGGACCAGGTTAAATACCGCCTGGAGCGCGTGCCGGGAGTGGCCTCGGTGGACGTGCGCGGCGGATTGTATAGAGAGATTCACGTCGATCTGCACGCGGCCCAGCTCAAGGCGCTGGGCATATCCACCGCGGCGGTCGTCTCCGCCCTGCAGAACGAGAACCTGAACGTTCCCGCCGGCCTATACGACAAGGGAAATCTGGAAGTTCTCGTACGCACCCAGGGCGAGTACCGCAACCTCGATGAGATCCGCAACACGGTCATAACCACGCGCAGCGGAGCGCCCGTTCGCATCGAGGACGTGGCCAGCGTCGAGGATTCATGGGAAGAGATCCGCCAGATCGTGCGCATCGACGGCAAGCCCGGGCTGCGGATCTCGATCAACAAGCAATCGGGAGCCAACACCGTCAAGGTCGCCGAGGGCGTACGCGCCGAAATGGATCGCATCAACCGCGATATCCCGCAGCTCCGCCTGATGCCGCTCATGGACACGTCCGTCTACATCAGGAGATCCATTAACAGCATGAGCATGTCCCTCCTCCTCGGAGGCCTTCTCGCCGTGCTCATCCTGTTCCTGTTTCTGCGCAACATCTCGAGCACGCTCATCATCTCGACCGCGATCCCGATCTCGATCATAGCCACCTTCGGGCTCATGTATTTCGGCGGGTTCACCCTGAACATCATCACGTTCGGCGGACTCGCATTGGGTATCGGCATGCTCGTCGACAACGCCATCGTGGTTCTGGAGAACATATATCGCCACCGCGAGGCCGGATCCGACGGCATCAAGAGCGCCCTCGACGGCACCTCCGAGGTCTGGTCGGCAATCGTGGCCAGCACACTGACCACGGTCGTGGTGTTCTTCCCGGTCGTCTTCATCCGCGGGATGTCGGGGATCATGTTCAAGCAAATGGCTTACGTGGTGAGCTTTTCGCTGCTCTGCTCGCTCGTCGTGGCTCTCACCCTGGTTCCTATGCTCTCCTCCCGGCTCCTGCACTTTCAGTCCACCGAGCATTACCGAAACGAAAGCCGGCTGCATCGCATCTATTCAACCAGCGAACATACATTCAGAAGGATCGAAGAGCGGTACTCGCGCCTGCTGCAATGGGCGCTGGGACACAAGAGGACGGTGCTTCTGGCGACGCTTGGTCTGTTCGTATTTTCCCTCATCCTTATTCCCTTCGTCGGCGTCGAGCTGATGCCTGCAGCCGACGAGGGCGAAGTGCGGGTAAGCGTGGAGATGGCGGTAGGCACAAGGCTCGCGATCGTGGATCAAACAGCCCGCGCCGTGGAGGGGATCGTCCGCGAGCGCGTTAGCGAGGCTACCTCGATCATCTGCCAGGTGGGCGGAGGAGGTTATGGCTCTTCCGGAGGACATACGGCGGAGATTCGCATCACTCTGGTCCCCCGGGCCCAGAGGCGGCGGAGCAGCGAACGAATCGCAAACGACCTGCGCGCGGCGCTCGCGGGTCTGCCGGGCGTCACCATCCGCTCGAGGGCCGGACAGGGGCTGTTTGTTTTGAGGATGGGCGCTCAATCGGAAAGCTCCATCAGCGTGGAGGTCCGCGGATACGATCTGGAGACGGCCCAAGCCCTAGCCCAGAGGGTCGAGAAGGTCGTAGCAAAGGTCCCCGGCATCACGGATACGGAGATCAGCCGGAAAGAGGGAAGCCCCGAGCAGGTTATCCGGATCAACAGGGAAAAGGCGGCCGATCTCGGGCTCGGCGTGTCGCGCATCGGCGACGCCCTCGAGACGGCGATCGGCGGCACCGAAGCGTCCTACTACCGCGAGGGTGGAAAGCAGTACAACATTCTCGTCCGCCTGAGTGAAAAGGACCGCACGAACCTTGACGAGCTCCTCGACCTGACCGTGGTCAGCAGCCGCGGCGAACCCGTCAGTCTGCGCAGCGTGGTTGACGCCGTTCAGGAAGAGGGCCCGGTCAGCATCGAGAGAAAGGATCAGGAGCGCATCATCACGATCGAGGCGAACTACACGGGCCGCGACATGGGCTCGGTGATCCGTGACATTCGCAAAGAGCTCCGCACGGTGCCGGTGCCGAAGGGTTTCGTGATCCTGTTCGGCGGGGACTACGAGGAACAGCAGAAGGCGTTCAAAGAGCTGATGTTCAGCTTCGTTCTTGCGATCTTTCTGGTCTATATGGTCATGGCGGGGCAGTTCGAGTCATGGCGAGATCCGTTCGTAGTGCTGTTTTCCATTCCGATGGCGATCATCGGCGTTATGCTGACCATGATTCTCACGGGCACCATCTTCAGCATGCAGGCGTTCATCGGCTGCATAATGCTCGCCGGCATCGTCGTGAACAACGCCATCCTGCTGGTCGACTACACCAACCAGATGCGCCACCATCACGGCATGGGGCTCATCGAGGCGATCCGCGTCTCCGGATCGCGGCGGCTGCGCCCGATCCTGATGACCACGCTGACCACCGTGCTGGGGCTGCTCCCTCTATCCATCGGCCTCGGCGAAGGAGGCGAGACGCAGGCGCCGCTCGCCCGCGTCGTTATCGGGGGCCTCATGAGCTCGGCGCTGATCACCCTCGTGCTCGTGCCGGTCGTCTACGCCATCTTCGAGCAGAAGCTGAAGCGGAAGCCAGCGGAGCCGGAGTGATCGTTTCGCTTTCATACCTCACGCCTTATTCCCGCATCACTTCATGCCGAGCTGCCAGCAGAGGAAGCTCATCTCGTCGGTCTCGTCCTCTATCACCTTGCTCACCGGCTTGCCTCCAGAGTGACCTGCCCGCGTGTCGTACAGAAGCAGAATCGGCGCAGGGCCGCCCGTCCGCGCCTGCAGGAGCGCCGCCATCTTGCGCGCGTGCAGCGGAGCCACCCGCGTGTCGGCGTCTCCCGTTATCAACAGGGTGGCGGGGTACTTCACATCCTTCTTCACGTTGTGATACGGGGAATATGCGAGCAGGACCTTGAACTGGTCCGGGTCTTCCGACGAGCCGTACTCGGGCACCCAGAATTTGGCCACCAGGAACTGGTGGTAACGGATCATGTCGAGAAGCGGGTACGAACAAACGACCGCCTTGAAGAGCTCGGGGCGTTGCGTCATGACGGCGCCGACGAGAAGGCCACCGTTGCTTCCGCCCGATATGGCGAGCCTGGAGCTCGTCGTGTATTTCTGCGCGATCAACCATTCGGCCGCCGCAATAAAGTCATCGTAGACGTTCTGCTTGCGATCGAGCATCCCGGCGCGGTGCCAGTCCTCCCCGAACTCGCCGCCGCCGCGCAGGCTCGGCATGGCGAGGATCCCGCCGCGTTCGATCCAGGGAATCGCCGACGCCTGGAAATATGGAGTGAGGCTCACGTCGAATCCACCGTAGCCGGTCAGCAGGGTCGGATTGTTCCCGTTGCGCTCGAGACCCTTCCGATGAACCAGGAACATCGGGATCTTCGTGCCGTCCTTCGATGCGTACCAGACCTGCTCGACCTCGATCTGGTCAGTGTCCACGCTTACCTTCAGCCGCGCCCAGACCTGCTGCTCCCCGGTCGCGACGTCGTACCGATAGATCGTCGTCGGGATATGGAATGAAGTGAATACGAAAAAGGCTTCGTTGCTCGCCCAGTGTCCCGATACGCCGCCCACCGTGCCCAGGGTCGGAAATGATATCTCGCGCAGGTACGTGCCGTCCGCCTCAAAGACGCGGACCTTCGAGGAGACATTCTCCATATAATTGACGAAGATCTTCCCGCCGGCGATCGAGAATCCCTCGATGACCGCGTCCTTCCGCTCGGGAACGATCTCCCTCCAGTTCTCGCGGGAGGGATTATCGAGATCGATCGCGAGGATACGCCCGTTAGGGGCGTTCCAGTCGGTGTTCATGAACACAATGTCGCCCCCGCTGTCGGGCTCGAACCGCGCATCGATGTCGTTGACGAGCGCGGTGATCGGACCATCGGCAACGAGGTCCTTGTAATAGATCTCCGATTTCTGCCCCGCCGATCCGTAGAAAACCACGATCCCGAGATACCGGCCGTCGTCGGTGATCCTGCAGTCGATCCCTTTATCGGGGCCGTATCCCTCGCCGAAGATCATCGGATCGCCGGCCGGATCGGTTCCCATCGCATGATAATAGACGCGTGAGCCGATCTCATTCACGTGCTTCGAGTAGTAGAAACCGCTCTTGTCGGACGTGATCGAGACGCCGAAGAAACTTCCCTTCGGCAGATTTTCAGCGAGCTGCCTGCCGGAATCGATGTCGAGGAACCTGACCGCGACCTCGTCCTCTCCGCCTTCGCGGACATAGTAGGCGAGGAGCTTTCCGTCGAGAGAGACGTCGTAGATGCCGACGCTTCTCGTGTGATCCGCGCTCAGAGTATCGGGATCTACGAGGACGCGGTCCTCGCCGCCGAGCGATTCGCGCATGTAGATAACCCATAGGTCCTGGTCGGCGGAGCGCTTCTGGAGGAAATACCGGCCGCCCCGCTCGAACGGCATCCCGATCTGGTCGATCTTCATGAGCTCGGTGAGGCGTTTCGTGATGCTCTCGCGGAACGGCAACGGGTCCAGGAATGAATGGGCGTACGCGTTCTGCGCGTCGATCCAGCCCCGGGTCTCGGGGCTCTTCTGATCCTCGAGCCAGCGGTACGGATCGACGATCGTCGTGCCGTGGATGACCTCGGTTACATTGTCGGCACGTGTCGCGGGCGGTTTCGCGCCCGCTGCGACGCCCCCGGGAACAGCCGCGCCGGAAGACACCCACGCAATCAACGCGCCGAAGACCATGCCTGGAACTCTCTTGAACCGTCGCGATCCATTCATCCGAAGCCTCCTCTGGTTGAATACGATATGGCTGTAATACGCACGGGGGTCAGCAATGTTCGCCCAGATATGCTCGCCGGATATCTTCGTCGCAGGCGATGCCGGCCGCAGGGCCGTGAAGACGGACCTGCCCCGTTTCGAGAACATAGGCATAATGGGCGATGCTCAGAGCCATGCGGGCGTTTTGTTCGACCAGGAGAATGGTCGTGCCCAACTGGCAGTTGACCTCGACGATCTTCTCGAAAATGGTCCGGACGAGTATAGGCGCAATTCCCAGCGAAGGTTCATCGAGCAGCAGCAGACGCGGCCGGGCAAGAAGCGCCCGGGCTATCGCCAGCATCTGCTGCTCTCCTCCCGATAGCTTTCCTCCCGGTTGATCGATGCGCTCCTTCAGCTTGGGGAACATTGCGAAAACATATTCCATGTCCTTCTCGATCTCCGGGGCGTCACGCCGGAGGTAAGCCCCCATGGCCAGATTCTCGCGCGCGGTCAGATTGGCAAAGATCATCCGTCCCTCGGGCGCCTGGGAAATCCCCAGGGCGACGATGCCGTGGGCGGGAAGCGATGTGATATCCCGACCCTCGAAGCGGATATGTCCCCCCGATGCTTTGGTGATGCCGGACACGGCCCGCAGAGTCGATGATTTGCCTGCGCCATTGGCCCCGATCAGGGTCACGATCTGCCCCTGCTCCACGGTCAGGGAAATCCCCTTGACCGCCCGGACGGCGCCGTAGCTGACCTGCAAATTGTCTATCTCTAGCATCATGATTTACGCCGGCTCCCCCAGATAAGCCTCGATCACCTTCGGATCGCGCTGGATCTCCTGCGGCGACCCCTCGGCAATCTTGACGCCGTAATCCAGCACCGCTATCCGGCGGCAGATGCCCATGACCACGCTCATGTCATGATCGATCAACAGCACGGCGCATCCGTACCGTTCCTTGGCGGAGCCGATAAGCGCCATCAGCTCCTGTTTCTCGGACGGATTCATCCCCGCCGCGGGTTCATCGAGCAGCAGCAGACGCGGCCGCGTGGCAAGCGCCCTGACGATCTCCACCCGGCGCTGGTCGCCATAGGGCAGCGACGCGGCCATCTCGTCCTTGACACGCGCCAGATCGAAGAAATCGAGCACATCCATTATGGCCGCGCGAATCGTCTTTTCTTCGCGATGGTATCCTCCCGTCTGTATCACGGCTTGTCCGAAACCATAGCTGATGGTTTTCTTCAGGGCCACTTGCACGGTTTCGTACACTGTCAGCGACGGGAAAAGCCGGATGTTCTGAAATGTGCGGGCGATCCCCGTCCGGGCGATAACAGGCGGCCGCCATCCGCCGATATCCCGGCCGTCGAAGCGGACTCCCCCGCAGGTCGGTTTATATATGCCGGTGATCAGGTTGAACACCGTGGTCTTGCCGGCGCCATTCGGCCCGATCAGGCCGACGAGCGCGTCCGCCTCCAGTTCCAGGTTCAGATCGGCCACCGCCACCAATCCGCCGAAGCGGATAGTGCAGGCTTCCAGGGAGAGAAGCGGCGTCATGTCTTCCCCTCCGCGGGCGGACTCGGCCGTTTCGATAAGCGCCGCCATATCCGGCCCCAGTCGATCCGTTGTCCGAACAATCCCTGCGGCCGGCTGATCATGATGATGATCAGAAGAAGAGCGTAGATGACCATTCGATACTGCGCCACGGCGCGCAATGCCTCCGGCAGGATTGTCAGCAGCGCCGCCGCCAGAATCACCCCGGCGATGTTGCCCATCCCGCCGACCACGACCATGACCACGATCTCGAACGACCGCAGAAACCCGAACTGCGACGGATTGATATAAGTGACGAAATGGGCATACAGTCCGCCGGCGATCCCGGCAAAGAAGGCCCCGGTGGTGAAGGCGATTATCTTGTACCGGGTGGCATCCACCCCCACCGCCTCGGCGGCGATCTCGTCATCCCGCACCGCGAGGAATCCCCTGCCGTAGGTCGAGCGGACGAGGTTCGCTATGGTGAAGATGACGATCGCCACGACCGCATAGACCCAGAAGAAATTGGAGAGCTTGGCGATTCCGGTGAACCCTCGCGCCGCGCCCAGAAAGTTGAGGCTTTGAATAATGACCCGGATGATCTCGCCCAATCCCAGGGTGGTGATCGCCAGGTAATCCCCTTTCAGGCGCAGGCTCGGTATCCCCACCAGCAGACCGAACACGGACGCCACGATCCCGCCGCATATCAAGGCGAGCGCAAACACCGGATAGCTGGCCGCCGTCCCCGGCGACACATGCAGCGACGTCGTTATCACGGCCGACGTATAGGCGCCAAGGGCCATGAAACCCGCGTGTCCGAGCGAAAACTGTCCGGCGAAACCATTGATCAGATTCAGGCTCGAGGCGAGAATGACATTGATCCCGATATACATGATGATCTGAAAATAGTAGGGGCCGATGGAGCTCTGATACCTGGCGATGATCGCTGCGGCGACCAGCGCCAGAAGGAGATAGAGTTTGGATAGATGACGCTTCATCATCCCCTACACTTTTTCGGCTTCGTGACGGCCCAGGATTCCGGACGGCCGGAACAACAAGATCAAAATCAGAACGGCGAATGATATGGCATCGCGGTAGACCGGAGAGATGTATCCGGTCACGAGCGTCTCCAACAACCCGATGATGAGTCCGCCGACGACCGCGCCGGTCAGATTGCCGATCCCGCCCAACACGGCCGCGATGAAGGCCTTCAGTCCCGGGAAAAGCCCCATCAGGGGGTTGATGCTCGGGTAGACCGAACCGTACAGAATCGCCGCCGCGGCTGCGAGCCCCGACCCGAGCGCGAAGGTGAATGAGATCACCGAATCGATATTGATCCCCATGAGGCTCGCCGCACGGTGATCGAACGATACCGCCCGCATCGCCGTCCCCATCCGGGTATGAAAGACGATGTACCGCAGCACGATCATCAGCACCAGCGCCGTGCCGATCACAACCACGGAGTTGGAGCTGAGGACGAGATACCTGGAATTGACGATCATGATCGAGGGAATCAGTGCGGGAAACGGCTTGGGATCGGGGCCGAACACCAGCTGCCCGCCGTATTCGAGAAACAGCGAGACCCCGATGGCGGTGATCAGCACGGTCAGCTTGGGGCGCGATCTCAGCGGCCGATAGGCCAGCTTTTCGATCGTGACCCCCAACAGAGCGCAGGCGGCCATGGAAATCACCATGACCAGAACGGCCGTCGCAAGTCCGGAGCCGCCGACCAGCGTGGCCACTACCGGGGCGACGAAGAACCCGACGAAGGCCCCGACCATGAAAACATCGCCGTGGGCGAAGTTGATGAACCGGAGGATGCCGTAAACCATGGTGTACCCCAACGCGATCAAGGCGTAGATACTCCCCATGGAGACGCCGTTGATGATCTGTTGGAGCAGTTCGCTCATGGCCCCCGGCGCCGGCTCGGCTACGGCTGGATGGTTTCCTTATAGGTCATCTCGCCGTTCACGACGGCGATGATGACGATCGGTTTGCGGGCGTTCCGATCGCTGTCGATTGTGATGGTGCCGGTCACTCCTCGAAAATCACGGGTCGCGGTCAGCGCATCCCGGATTTTCGCTCCCTCGGTGCTCCCCGCCCGCTTGACCGCGTCGAACAGGATCAGGCCGGCGTCATATCCCAGCGCCGCGAAGGCATCCGGCTTGTCATCGTATCGGGCCGTATATTTGTGAACGAAATTCTGCACCACCGAATCGGGATCGTCCGCTGAATAGGCGGTGCTGTAGTACGTGTTATTCATCGAGGCGCCGCCTATCTCGACCAGCTTGGCCGAATCCCAGCCGTCGCCGCCGACAAACGGCATGGTCATGTTCAATTCGCGGGCCTGCTTGACGATCAACGCCGCCTCGGTGTAGTACCCGGGGACGATGACAGCTTCCGGTTCGGTCGCCTTGAGAGCGGTCAACTGGGCCTTGAAATCGATATCGCCCTCGCTGTACGCCTGGGTTGCGATAATTTCTCCCCCCAGCTTCTGAAACGTCTCCTCGAAATACTGGGCCAGCCCGACGCTGTAGTCGTTCTTGATGTCCTTGAGGATGGCCGCCTTACGAATCCCCAGCGTGCTGAACGCGAACCGCGCCATTACCTCTCCCTGGAACGGATCGATATAGCAGACGCGGAAGATGTAGTCGCCCTTCTTGGTCACTTCCGGATTGGTGGAAGCGTTCGAAACCATCGGCACGCCGTTGGCCTGACAAATGGGGGCAGCCGCGAGACTGCGCGAGGACGACACCTCGCCGATGACCGCCTTGACGCGATCGCGGGTGATCAGCTTGGTGACTGCCGTGGCCGCCTCCTCGGGGCGCGACTGCGTGTCCTCGGTCAGGAGATGAATCTTCTTGCCGAGGACTCCTCCGGCGGCATTGATCTCGTCGACCGCCATCATCAGGCCGCGATGCGTGGACTGCCCGAACGTGGCCGTAGTGCCGGTCATGGCCGAGTATTCGCCGATAAGGATTTCGCTGGTGTTGCCTCCGCCGCCGCATCCGATCCAGAGCCCGATGACAACGAGAGCCGCTCCCAAAATCAGCCAGGCAATAAGTCTTCGCATACGCACCCTTTCTCCTCGATAGTGTAAATGGTTCCTGTGGAGAAGGTAATGGCCCTCTATAGGCTTTGACAAGCGGTTTCTATGGGCGATGGGGCGCTCGCGGCGCCCCGCTCCTAATGGAAACCATGCCGAGGCAGCATCGTGGGCAATGAGCCACCGCACACCGCCATTCCCGAAGCCGAGATCGCGGCGGCATCAGCCGTGCTTGTGAAGCGCTAATTCCATTGACGGCCGGATTCAATATGATACCATGCCTCGCTTGAAGCACTCGCTATGAAGGCGCATTGGATCGCGCTGGGCGGCGGAAGCATGGAACTATTTGCATCTTGAGCCTGGAGGAAGAGCCATGAAATTCTGGAGAATGGATCTAAAGCACTTCGCTTTGGCGGCGGCGATATCGTCGGCGGTGCTGGCCGGCTGCGGCGACGACGACACGGTCAGGCCCAAGGCTTCGAAATACACTCCGCCCGAAGACTTCGTGTCGATCGCCGTGGACACGTTCGTGATGGGCAGCCCTTATTCTACGCACACGGTGATACTGACGACCCCGTTCTACATGCGCGATAAGGAAACAACGAATCTGGAGTACACGGAAATGCTCCAATGGGCTTACGATCGCGGCTACTGCACGGTGGAGAGCTATGTGGTAAAGGACTCTCTGGACGGCTCGACGGAGACGCTGCTGTACATGAGCAGCGGCTCTTGCGCGATCTCCTTCAGCGCGGACACCTTCGCCGTCGCCGCTGGAATGGAGAATCGTCCGGTGAGATGCATGAGCTGGTACGGGGCGGCAGCCTATTGCGACTGGCTCAACATGAAGGAAGGCCTGTCGCGCGCCTACGATCATTCCACATGGCAGTGCAACGGCAACGACCCTTACGGCGCCGAGGGCTTCCGCCTGCCGACCGAGGCGGAGTGGGAATACGCCTGCCGCGCCGGAACGACGACCCTGTTCAATACCGGTGATTGCCTCGATTCGGCGACGGATGCCAACTACAACGGCACGCAACCTTATTCCGGGTGCTCCGCGGGGCCGTACGTGGGAGACATAGTGGACGTGGGCAGCTACCTGCCCAATGGATTCGGCCTCTACGACATGCACGGCAATCTATGGGAATGGTGCAACGACTGGTACACGTTTGACGGCTACGCCGTCGACGCGACCGATCCAATAGGTCCGCTCGTCGGCGACTCTCGCATAGTCCGCGGCGGCTCCTGGAGCTACTCCGCCTCGCTTTGCACCTCGTCCGCGCGAAGCTGGAATCCTCCATCGGACACTATCTGGCTTCTCGGCTTCCGGCCGGTGATATCGGGAGAATGACGGCCGGCCGCTACGCCGTCTCCGACGAGAAGACATAACCTCTGTAGTGCCTGATCGCGGCGAGAGGTCTGTGTGAGTAGATCTCCTTGCGAGAGAACTTGGTCTGCGCTAATACGTTGAGAAATTCTGGACGCCCACCGTAATAGACAATCCGGATAGGACGCGGGTTCTTCTCGAAATCCGCGCTGATATTACGCACGACCCGATTGGCAATTGGAACCTCGAATGGAGTGAAGAAGAAGAGAACAAGCGGCTCTTGGGGCAACTTGAACTCGGTTGCATCCATGCGTATTGACTGTACGGTGCGGCATTTTATCCGTCCCAGACGTTGCCATATCTTGATATTGATTTCGGCCGTGTGGTGAAGCGCAGGAGAGAGCTCGACCCCGATAACGTTGCTGTACGGATATTCTGAAGCGAGAAGCAGCACTCTTCCTTTTCCAGAGCCAAAATCGACGAAGGTATATTGAGAGTGATCTATCAATAGCGATTTGAGAATATGCTGGACGGCTATGACGGGAGTAGGTTCATATTCTTTCGCTGTTTTCTTCTGAGTATCGCTGATGTCGAGTCTGGAGGGATAGATAATCCCGCTCGTATCAACCCCATACTTGCGATCGAACTGTCGATCAATATTGAGCCTCATGCTTCGGCTCACCAGACGGTTCGGTATTTTGGCCAGAGTGTTGCCGAATCCGACCTCTCTGACCGACGTGGTGAATTTGGTTATTATTTTCATATAGTAATCTGGAAATCTAATAAGAACTCTGATTTTCCCCGGTTCTTCGCACCACTGCAGGAGTTACACCGCTTGACTAGATTGTACTCCTTTCTCGGGCGCTTTGCAAGTACCAGCGACCCCCCGTGCTAACCGGTCACGCGAATGTATTCAGCCATCTTTCCGAAGTACGAGCGGACCGGAGGGGCTTCAAGACCGGTCACCTTCATGGCATTCGAGTTGTCGAAAGCGAGCTCGCCCGTTATAAACGGCATATAGAGCATGATTTCATTGAGCATGCCGATCTCCTTTTCGCCGAGCGCGCTTCTCATCTTCGAAACGCGCTCAATGAATTCCTCTGGAGGCACGATCGCAAACCTCTCCCTGCCGAAATGGCGGCTCGCGAGCTCACTGATCTCCATGAGAGACACTGCGTTATTCGGACCCGCGGTCAAATGGTAGCACCCGCCGACGCTCGCCGGGTTACTTGAAATCAAATGCACGGCCTCGGTCACGAAATCGACGGGGACGAGATCCATGGTGCTCGACGGATTTCCCGGCACCGCCTTCAGGAGCCCGAGCGAGTACATTCTCATCGCCCGGGAGAACCCGTTGAAGCTCGACGCGCG
This sequence comes from Candidatus Krumholzibacteriia bacterium, assembly GCA_028706585.1. GTDB lineage: Bacteria > Krumholzibacteriota > Krumholzibacteriia > Krumholzibacteriales > Krumholzibacteriaceae > SSS58A. Next base: position 14,016 of record JAQTVX010000018.1, read on the forward strand.
GCCCGTGCGCGAATCGCAGATGACTATGCTCGGCCTCAGAATTGCGATGGGGAGCTCACGCATGCTCTCGCGCACCAGCTCTTCCGCCTCCATCTTGCTCTGCTCATAGGTATTGTTGTGCTCCTGGCCTTGGTCGAGCTCGTCCTCGCGGATGACGCCCGTGCGCTTACCTGCCACGTACGCCGTGCCGATGTAATCGACCCGCCTGAGCGCGCCGCACGCTTTCCCGAAATCGAGAATGTTCCGCGTGCCGCCGAGGTTGTTTCTCCGGGCCTCATCGAGCTCGAGGTCGAAGCGCGCCGCGGCGGCGCAGTGAATGATATGCGAGACTCGCGAGACGAGATCGCCATAGCGCGATTCATCGAGCCCGAATCTCTCGAACGAGACGTCCCCTTCCACGACCTCGATCCTCGCCGAGAAACGGCGCTCATCCCCCCCGGGATACAGCTTCGCAAGCGAGTCCTCGATTCTCTTCCCGGGATTCTCGCCGTGCTTGCCTCGCACGAGGAGCACGAGCCTCGCGTCGGAGCTTTCGAGCCACTTCTGGAGGAGGCTCGTCCCGATGTATCCCGTCGCCCCTGTGAGAAAAACGGTCTCATTCATCGTTCACCTTTCTTTGCACGCTTCATACAGCGCGTCGATTGCGTTCCCGTATCGTTCAACGATCTTCTTTCTCCTAAGCTTGAGAGTCGGCGTGAGAAGCTCGTTCTCGACGGTGAACCCTTCGGCGAGGAGCTCAAACGCCCTCACCTTCTCGAAAGGCGCGAGCTCCGCCGTCGCTCGCTCGACTTCTTGCGCGATGAGATCGCGGATCCCTCGCCGGGCGAGAAGCTCCGCGTAATCAGCGGCGGCGATCCCCTTCTCACGCGCGTACCGCTCGATCATCTCGCGCCGCGGGACGACGAGAGCGGCGATGAACTTCCTGTTGTCGCCATAGAGAAGCACCTGGTCGATATACGGGCTTCTTATGATTTCCGCTTCTATCGGGGCGGGCGCCACTTTCTTCCCGTACGAGGTGACAATGAGCTCCTTGAGCCTCCCCGTTATGACGAGGTTTCCACGCGCATCGAACCTTCCCTGATCCCCCGTGTGAAACCAGCCGTCCCCGTCGATCGCCTTCGCCGTCTCTTCGGGCATGTTGAAATATCCGCACATGAGGTTCGGGCCCCTGACGAGGATCTCGTCCGATTCGCCTATCTTCACGTCGACGCCGTCGAGAGGCTTGCCGACCGTTCCGAGACAAATGTCCTCGAGCGTGGTGACGCACACGATCGGCGCGGTCTCCGTCAGGCCGTATCCTTCGATGATGTTGAAACCTAGGACGTGGAGCGTCTTCGCGAGCTTTCGGTCGAGGGGCGCGCCACCTGAGACGAGCAGCCGGAGCCTCCCTCCCGCGATCTTCCTGAACTTCGAGGCGACGAGACGGTCGTATAGAGCACATCGCACGCGGAGCGAGAGCGGCACCTTCTCGCCTCGATAGAGGCGATTCGCGCGCTCGTTGAGACTTCTCAGCGCGGCGAACACGAGCCTTCGCCGGATCAGGGGCGCCTCCATAACCTTCTGCTCGACCGCCTCGTAGATCTTCTCGACGATGCGCGGCACGACGATGATGATCGTCGGGCGGATCTTCTGCACATCGCTCACGATGGTGGAGATTCCCTCCGCATAGGCGATCGTCGCGCCGGCGAAGAGCATCGAGTAGTACCCGCATGTCCTCCCGATCATATGGCACAGCGGCAGAAATGAAAGGAACGTATCATCGGAGGTCACCTTGAAACGCCGCAGTGCCGAGAACGCATTGAAGGTTATATTGCCGTGCGATAGCACGACCCCCTTCGGGGCGCCAGTAGTGCCCGACGTA
>JAQTVX010000019.1:0-8912 GCA_028706585.1 Candidatus Krumholzibacteriia bacterium
CGAACTTATGTCCTTGCCGGAAATGCACGATGGGCGCCATGATGAGATGCTCCTTCCCGTCGAGGAGCGGCGCCTGCCTGAGGACGAACGGCAGCGTCTGTCCCCAGGGGCACATATACGACTTCGTCTCGGGGGCGTCCGTCTCGGCGTCGATGACGTTCGGCGCGAGAATGCCGTCGACGTCCTGCTCGAGGAGAGCCATGACGTGTCCGTGCGCGACCTGGATCGGGAAACACGGCTCTGCCACGGCGGCCTCCACCCCCTGGTGGGCTATCCTCTTGTTCGTCTTGGGGCTCAGAACCACATCCACGCCGAGGGCGCGCAGATAGGTCCCCCAGAAGGGGTGCCGGTCGTAGAAATACATCGACCGCGCGACGCCGATCTTGCACCTGCGCCCCTCTTCGCTCGGAGCCGATGTGTCGATGCGCCTTCCGAGCCTCTCCTCCACCGCCGGAATCCAATCGCGCTCGATGAGCTCTCCATAAAACGCCATGAGGTCGGGAATGACCGGCTTGCGCGGCACCTTGGCGCGCTTGCGATAGCGGTCGCTGCACTTGTCCCCCCAGAACGTCTTGTTGCCCTCCACGGTGAACTCCTGGATGTCGCAGTAGTTCGTGCAGCCCTGGCATGTGAACTCGCGGAGCTTGTAGTCGATCGACGTGAGATCGTAGCCGCGGAATGTCGTCTCGATCCCGAGCGCCTCTACCTTCTCGCGAACGAGCAGCGCAGCGCCGATCGCTCCGATCACGCCGTTGTATGGCGGCACGATGATCTCCTGGCCGAGAACCTCGCTGAACGCCGCGGCGACCGCGTCGTTGTAGGCGGTGCCGCCCTGAAAGAAGATGACCTTTCCGAGCTTGCGCCCGCGGACCACGCGGTTGAGATAGTTCTGCACCACGGAGTATGCGAGCCCGGCTATGATATCGTTCTTGCCCGCGCCCTTCTTCATGTAGGCCGATACGTCCTGCTCCATGTATACGGTGCAGCGTTCGCCGAGGCGGAGCGGCCGCTCGCTCGAAAAGGCGAGCTCGGCGAACTCGTTGACAATGCTGATATCGAGCTTTTCCGCCTGCTCCTCGAGGAACGAGCCGGTGCCCGCGGCGCACGCCTCGTTCATCGTGAAATCGACGACGATGCCGTCGGCGATGCTGATGAACTTGGCGTCCTGCCCGCCGATCTCGAAAATGGTATCGACCTTCCTGTTGATCATGCGGTCGCCGATGAAAGAGGCACCGGTCTTGTGCGCGGTGATCTCGTCGATGATCGCATCCGCGCCGACGAGCTCGCCGATGAGCTCCCTGCCCGAGCCGGTTGTTCCGACGCCGCGGACGCGGACCTTGCCGCCAACTTCGCGCTCGATCTCCTGGAGCCCCTCGTGAACGATCTCTATCGGCCGCGCCTGCGTGCGGAGGTAGATCTCCTTTATGACCAGCCCATCGCCGTCGATGAGGGTGAGATTCGTGCTGACAGAGCCGATGTCGATCCCGAGGTACGCATCCACGGGAAGATCCCTCCCGTCGAAGGAATATTCATCGACACGGTCGCGGAGGAACAGCACCCGGTCGCGCGTGAGCCGCTTCAATGCGGGGAATTCGGCGCCTGACTGGAGCCTGAATCCGGCCACGCGCTCCTTCAACGTCACCAAGTCCGGCCCGTTTTCTCGTGAAACGCCCTTCGATGCGCCGGTCGACGCTTGCGGGCCGTTCGCGCCGTTCGATAGCATCGCCGCGCCGATCGCCGCCGCGTGCACGCATTCCCGCGGAATGAAGAAATCGCCCTCCTCCAGCTCGAAGATACGCGCGAGCGATTCCGCCACGCCCTTGTTGAGAGCCACGCCCCCGATGAACGCCGTTTTTCCATGCACCGTGCGCCCTCGCGCGATATTGCTTTTGAAGTTGCGGGCGACCGACTCGCAGAGCCCCTTGAGAACCTCCTCGGGCCTGTACCCCTTCTGCTGCGAGTGGATCATGTCGGACTTGGCAAACACGCTGCAGCGCCCCGCGATCTTCGGCGTGCGCTCCGCGCCGAGGACAATGTCGCCGACGTCCTCTATCTGGAACCGGAGCCGGGTCGACTGCTGGTCCATGAACGATCCGGTGCCCGCCGCGCAGTCGCCGTTCGTCTGGTAATCGACGATGCCGATCCGGCCGCTCTCGTTCGATATGCGAATGAACTTGGAGTTCTCCCCGCCCATCTCGAATATGTTGGTGACGTCCGGGTAAAGGGTTCCGACGCCGACGGAAGCCGCCTTGAACTCGTTCTCGACGCCGAGACCCAGCGCGCCTCCGACCAGCTTGGCGGCCGAACCCGTGACGATGGCTCCACCGATCTCATCGTGGCCGACGTAACTAAAGAGCTCGCCCAGCAGCTTTACCGAAGCTTCGAGCGGGCGCCCCTGAATACGCCGGTACGCCGAGACGGCGATTGCCCCGTCGGAATTCCCTGGGCATGGAAAGACTTCGGCGACGGGGCCGCCATCTTTGGCCTTGAGAGCCTCGAGAGCTTCCCGCGGGCCGATCAGCGCCCACTTCGCGCTTACCGTTCCGACGTCCAGTCCCAGAAAGAACTTCATATGCACCTTTCACTGCATCGTGCCCGGCGTCAAACGACCAGAACGCGGCCGTTCGACGGCTCAGGCGGGCAAGTACTTTGGATTATCCATGCATTCTATGGATTTTGCCGCTCCGCGCAAGGCATTGGCAGGATTCGGTCGAAAATGGGTAGCGAACGGTCGCAGGCGGAGGGCGAACGCCATTCGCATTCAATTAATCCTTTCACATCCGACGCGCCCGTGATATGAAGGGGGCAACCATCATCCTGAAATCCAAAGGAGGTCGCCATGCGCAGAGCAATCGGAACGTTGTTATCCGTGCTTCTTTGCACCGTGATCTTTACCGCGACGCCCGCAAGGGCCTATTGGGTAAAAAATGGCGTCGGGCTCTGCACGGCCATGGGGACCCAAACTGAACCCTCTGTCGTCTCCGACGGCGCGGGCGGCGCCATCGTCGCCTGGGAGGACTACCGCAACGGGAACTCCGACATCTACGCCCAGAGGGTGGATGCCCTGGGAAACGTCCTTTGGACGAGCGGCGGCGTCGCTCTCTGCACGGCAGGAGGGATTCAGCAACACCCCATGACCATCTCCGACGGCGCGGGCGGCGCCATAGTCACATGGCACGACTCCCGCAACAGCAGCTATGATATCTACGCCCAGAAGGTGGATGCGACGGGAACCGTCCAGTGGACGACCAACGGCATCGTGCTCTGCTCGGCAGCCGGGCACCAGCTTTATCCCACGATCGCATCCGATGGCGCGGACGGCGCCATAGTGACGTGGTACGACTTCCGCGACGAGAATTGGGATATTTACGCCCAGAAGGTGAATGCCTCAGGAATCATCCAGTGGACGAGCGACGGCGTCCCTCTCTGCACGGCGGTGTCGGATCAAACCAATCCAGTGATTGTTTCCGACGACGCCGGAGGCGCTGTCGTCGCATGGTACGACTACCGCGACGGAAACTGGGATATTTACGCCCAGAGGGTGGACGCTACCGGAACCGTCCAGTGGATAGTCGACGGCATCCCTCTCTGCATGGTGGAGAGGGACCAACAATATCCTGCGATCGCCTCGGATGGCGTGGGCGGCGCCATCGTAACTTGGCTCGACTACCGCGAATCGAACTACGACATCTACGCCCAGAGGGTAAATGCTACCGGAACTGTCCAATGGACGACGGACGGCGTCGCTATCTGCACGGCAACGGGCTTGCAGTGGTATCCTGCGATCACCTCGGACGGCGTGGGCGGCGCCATCATCACATGGCATGACGACAGCTATAGCATTTACGCCCAGAGGGTGGACGCTATCGGAACCGTCCAGTGGACGACAGACGGCATCGCTATCTGCACGGCAACGGGCTTGCAGTGGTATCCTGTGATCACCTCGGATGGCGTGGGGGGCGCCATCGTGACTTGGCTCGACGACCGCGACGGGAACTACGATATCTACGCCCAACGTGTGGATGCCTCGGGAACCACTCAGTGGACAACCGACGGAATCGCACTATGCTCGGCAACGACGAATCAGTACTATCCCGCGATCGCATCCGACGGCGCGGGCGGCGCCATCGTCACATGGTACGACTCCCGGAGCGGGAACTATGACATCTACGTTCAGAGCGTCGACGCGAGAGGCGCGGCCGGCCTCCTCGCCCCCGCCATCCGTTCGGTGCGGGACGTGCCGGGGGACGAGGGCGGCCGGATATACCTTTCCTGGTACGCCGCCAGGGCCGACCTGTTCATGGACAGCCGGATGTCGTACTACTCGCTCTGGCGGGCCATCGACGCGAGCGGCGTCGCCCAGGCGCTCGACGCCGGCGCGACCACGATCGACGACCTCTCGGAACTCAACGCCGCGAGCAGCGATCCGGTTCTGTTCGTCGAATCGACATCGAGCCGCACCTTCTTCTGGGAGCTCGTGGAGACAGTCGACGCCTATTACATGGAGGCCTACGGCAAGCCCATCGCCACGCTCTTCGACTCGACGGCGGAATGCACCGAGTACCATTACTTCCAGGTCGTGGCCCACTCGACGACGCCGACCCTGTTCTGGAAATCCGATCCCGACAGCGGATACTCCGTGGACAACCTCCCGCCGGGCACGCCGATCGATCTCGCCGGAGAGCAGAGCTTCGTGCCGGTGGGGCTCAGGATCACCTGGACGGAGAACGAGGAGAGCGACCTTTCGCGCTACAACGTGTACCGAGGCACGAGCGAGGATTTCGTGCCAGGGAGCGGCAATCTCGCGGCGACGCTCGACGACAATGAATGGTTCGACAGCTCCTGGAGCTGGGACGCCGGATACTGCTACAAGATCTCGGCCACCGATTTGCACGGCAACGAGAGCGGCTACGCGCTCCTCGATCCGGACAACATCACCGACACCGAGACTCCGGGCGCGCCGCGCTCGAGCTACCTCTCCCAGAACTATCCGAACCCGTTCAATCCGACGACGAGCATCTCCTTCGGGCTCTCGGCGCCGGGGCACGTGTCGCTGAGGATCTACGACGTCGCGGGACGCCTCATGCGTGAGATCGTGAATGGCGACCGGCAAGCGGGCAAATACCGAGAGACATGGGACGGCCGCGACTCGAACGGCCGCACGGTCGCGAGCGGCATCTATTTCTGCAAGCTGTCGGCCGGGAGCTTCGTGGAGACTCGTAAGATGGCGCTTATGAGGTGAGGCACTGCATCCTGTCACCACTTGAGGATCTTGCGGAGCTCTCTCGCCTGAGCGCGGCTGAGGGGGATCACGGGACCGCCCTTCCCTTCCATCCGGAGCCGGTAGCTCCCGTTGAACCACGGGGTGATCTCGTAGATGCGATTGATGTTGGCGAGATAGGATTTGTGAACTCGCACGAGGTTCGGGGTTCCGAGCTCCTTCTCGAGCTCGTCGAGGGAACGAAAGCCGACTGTGCCCTCGAGAGCGCGTGCGACGACATTGATTGCCCCTTCGGAGACCGTCGCGTATAGAATGTCGTTCACGTCTACCATGACGAGCGATTCCCCCTGCCGCACGGCGAGCCGCCTGGGGGAAGCGCCTACCGCCGAGATGAGGGCCTTGAGATCGGGGCCGGGCTCGGCTCCCCTGCGGATACGCCGTGAGCGCTCGATCGCCTGCGAGAGCCGTTTCTCCTCGACGGGCTTCAGAACATAGTCCACCGCGTGCACCTCGAAGGCCTTGATTGCGTAGCTGTCGTACGCCGTGACGAAGACTATCGCCGGCGCGCGTTCCAGGCCCGAGATGCGCGAGACGACCTGGAAGCCGTCGAGCCCCGGCATCTGGATATCGAGGAGCACGACGTCGGGCTCGAGCTTCTTGATGAGCTTCACGGCCTCGAGCCCCTCGCTCCCCTCGCCCACGATCTCCACGCCCTCGATCTTGCTGCAGAGACGCTTGAGATCCCGGCGCGCCGGGCTTTCGTCGTCGACGATGAGAACGCGAAGCCGTTCCTTCTCAGACATCGCCATCTCCTCTCTCGACTGGCATCAGCACCGTGACCGACGCCCCCCGGCCGGGGGCGGAGACGATCTCTATGGAGGCGCGCTGCCCGTAGGCGACCCGCAGCCTCTCCCTAACGTTCCGCAGGCCTATTCCCTCGCTGCGCGTTTCATTGAAGCCGAGGCCGTCGTCCTTCACCGTGACGCGCAGCGTGGCACCGTCGCGCCGCGCTTCGAGACGCACCACGCCGCCGCCCAACTTCGGCGATATCCCGTGCCTCACCGCGTTCTCGACTAGCGGCTGCAGCAGCATCGAAGGCACCGGCACGTCCAGCGCTCTCGGATCGAGCGCTTTCTCCACCTTGAGCTTGTCCGGGCCGAAGCGCGCGACCTCGAGGCTCAGATAATCCTCTATGAAATCGATCTCGCGGCTTAGCGGCACGAAGTCCTCGCCGCCGCGCAGGAGCCTCCGCAGAATGCTCGACAGCTTGACCAGTATCCATCGCGCCTTCTCGGGCTCGCTCCAGATGAGGGAGGTCGCCGCGTTCAGGACATTGAAGAGAAAGTGCGGGTTGATCTGGCTGCGGAGCGCGTCGAAGCGCGCCTGCACGGCCGCCGAGCGCTGCTCCTCGAGCAGCGCCTCCACGCGCGTGTTGTTCCATACCTTGAGCGGAATCCCGACGCACACCAGCGTCGTGAGCCACACGCAAAGGGTGACCCAGAAATGATCCGGATGGAAGATGAATATAGCCGTCGGAAAGCGGTTGCCGACGAGCGTCCGCAGCACCTCCAACGCGACGAGCGCGAACGTGATCGCCGCGCGCGAATCGACGCGCCGTTCCGCGCGAAAGACGCGCCACGAGCGGACGAAATTGTTGATGAAAAACGGCGAGAAACTCCAGAACTCATCGCGGTCGACGGTCCTCGCCCTGATGAGCCCGCCCGCGAAGCCGCATAGCATCGTGAAGGGCAGCGCCCCCCATTCGCCGCGAAGCAGGCCCGGCAGGCTCACGAAGAATCCCAGGGCCGAGCCCGGCACCATGCCGCCGAGAAGGCCGACGAGAAACGTGCCGGAGAGCGACAGGTCCATTCCCTCGTAGCCGACGAGCACTCGCACCGCCGTGCCGGCCGCAAGAAACAGCCCGAAAAGCAGAGCCAGCTGCCAGTTTTGCCTGGTGTTGCGCTTGTCGAGAAAGATGAGGCGCTTGAAGAAGCTCCACGTGATGAGGGCCCCCCCCACCGCCGCCATGATGCTCATCTTGAGGACGAGGACGAAGAGTATGAATTGGTCCCCTGACAGCGTTACCCTGGTCAAGGCCGTGCCCCCGCTAGAGCCGGAAATTAAGAAGGCATACTCCTTATCCTTGCGGAGTCCGGAGTATGCCCGCTGAGAGAGTTAGATTCTCCATTAATTTGTATCATAATCGCTGCGCCGCGTCAATAGATATATATGCTGCGAAACTCATCAAATTTTTTCCCTGCGCGCCTTCTTGTAGAGCGAGCGGATCGCGCGAAACTCGTCCCGGTAGGTCATCGCCTTGAAATCGGGAAAGGTCCATTGGAGCGGCGCGAATTCTCCATCGAAATAAAGGAGGACCGGATCCGCATAGACGCCGCTTCCGAGATAGATTTTCTGGGGACCTTCCTTGAACGACGCGAGCACTATCTTGTAATAGTCCATGTAGCCGGGATCGACGTTCACGCGTCTTGCGCCCGCCTCGGACAGATCCTCCTCGATCGCCGCCGTGTCGAGCTTCGTCTGAACGAGCTCCGTCGGCGCGCGCAGAGGCTCGAACGATATTATGGCGCGGCTGAGGCCCGCACCCATCTCGTCCTCATAGTAGTCGGTCCCATCGAACGGATGGACCGGTCCGCGATAATCGATTCTCCCGAACCGCTCCTCGAGCCCCGGGAGAAGACATCTCTCGACGTCGAAACTGCAGCTCGCGAGGATCGCGGCGATGAACTTCACCGGGGCGCCCTCACCGGGCTTTCCAGCCTTCGGATGAGCCAATGGCGATCAATCCTCCTCGCCCGCCGCGGAATCCCCGATCCGCCAGGAGCGCCGCAGCCTCTCGAGGTGCTCGCGCGCCTGGGCCGTAATCTCGCCCGGGATGCCGAACTCCTCCTCTATGCGCGACTCGAAGCCGTTCCGGATGTTCTCGTTCACCTTGCCGTGCATGCCATTCATACGGAGGTGATGATTCTTGATGTATAGGTGCCCGTTCGGCGTCAGCCTCGTGAGCAGCAGCGAGTTCATCATCGGGAGAGCGAATGAGTTCCGCCAGTGGCTCATGAACTCCGAATGCGAAACCGGCGTCGTCCTCGCGGTGTAGCGCCACTTCCTGGTTTCGCCCTCGACCGTGAAAAGATCGTAGCGCTCACCCTGCCGCGGCCTCAGCTCGATGATGCCGAATATCGTCTTTATCCGCACCGGCGCGCCGGAAAGCTCGACCGGCTCGCCGACGAGGTAGCCGGGATCGACGAGATAGCGGCGCTCGTTCATAGCGACGACGAGCGCGCAGTGGACGTTGGCTCGCTTCATGTCGGCCATGACCGGGTGGCACGCGAAGCCGGCGCTCGAGAGGATCGATCCGAGACAGTACGTCAGCGAAAAACAGGTCCCGCCCGTGTGATGCTCGATGTAGCCGCTCACCACCTCCACGGGGCCGCGCAGACGTTCCTCGGGGGAGACGGCCGTGAACTTCTTGATAATCTTCGTGAGGTTCTCGTATGGCAGGCTGGAATAGCATGTCACCATGCGCCGAAGCACGTCGAGATCCCCGTTCGCCGGGGGCAGCGCGAAATGCCCCAGGAAGATCTCCCTGGCCCGGTGTCCGCCCGAAGCCAAGCCGTTATTCCAAGCGTCGAATTCCATAGCCAATCAACTAAGCTACGTCATTGAGCGAGCA
>JAQTVX010000019.1:8922-15694 GCA_028706585.1 Candidatus Krumholzibacteriia bacterium
CGGACAACTGGAAACCGCTTCGGGCCGCATTGAAGAAAAATTAGTCCAATTAGCCTTGACTCGTATGCGGATACATGATACCTTAAAGTAACAGTAAATAGTTGAACGGCTTCCGCCGCTAAAATACCCCGTGAGGCCATTTCCAATTCAAACAATCGCTGCGAGGTATCTTAGATGAAAGAAGGATAATGAAAATTCTACTGGTAAACCCGCCCGTCGGCTTCGGCTATTACAGCATGGGCCTCAGCCGACCCCCTCTCGGTCTCGCGTACATGGCAGCGCTCCTCCCAAATCACCAGGTCACGATCATCGACTTCAACATCGAGAAAAAGAACTGGAAGCGATATCCATTCGGCGGCTTCGACGTCGTGGGAGTATCGGCCGACACGTCGAGATACTCGACCTCGATGAAGATCGCGCGGCTCGCGAAAGCCGCGGGAGCGACCGTCGTGATGGGGGGGCCGCACGTGAGCTTCTTCGACGAAGACGCGCTCCGCAGCGGCGCCGTGGATTACGTCATACGCAACGAGGGAGAGTATGCGTTCCGCTCGCTCTTGAGATATCTCTCGCACGAAATTCCGATCGAGGACGTGGGGGGCCTTTCCTGCCTGGCCGACGGCGCGATCATGAGGACGCCCAACGAGCCCTTCATCACCGATCTCGACTCGCTGCCGCTGCCGGCACGCGAGCTCCTGCCGCTGCGCAGCTACAAGGAGAAGATCAATGGGCGCCCCATGACGACGATGATCACCTCGCGCGGGTGTCCCTTCAACTGCAACTTCTGCTCGTCGTCGCAGTTCTCGGGTGTCCGCTGGCGCCCGCGTTCGGTCGATGGCCTCCTCGAGGAGATCGATCTCATCTACCGGAAGTACGACTATCGGGCGATCAACTTCATCGACGACAACTTCACCCTGAATCCCGACAGGGCCGCGAAGATCTCGGAACGGATCACAGCCGGCGGGTACGATCTCTACTGGGAAGCGATGTCCCACGTCGAAACGGTCGTGAAGAATCCCGGCATGGTCAAGGTCATGGCGAAATCGGGACTCAAGTGGATGTTCCTCGGCTTTGAAAGCGGCAGCCAGGAGATTCTGAACGAGTACGGCAAGAAGTCGAGCGTCGAGGACGCGCGGCGCGCGGTCGACATTCTCCACGAAAACGGCGTGAAGATCATCGGCGCATTCATACTCGGCGCCCTCGGCGACAACGAACGCACAATGCGGGAAACGATTTGTCTCGCGAAATCGCTCAATCCGAGCAGAGTGCAGTTCTCGCTGCTGACGCCGTATCCCGGCACGAAGCTCTTCGAGAGGGTCAAGGAGAAGCTTCTCACGAAGGACTGGGCGATGTACTCGGGCCTCCACCCGACGATCAAGCTCGACAAGATCACGCCTCAGGGCCTCAATCGCTTTCTCTTCAAGGCATATGCGGGGTTCTATCTCCGGCCCCCGAAGGCTATCGAGAACTATCCATACATATTCCGGACGATGCCGAGCGCGATGGCGCTCATATTCACGAATCTGTTCTCGCGCGGATACAAGATCTGAACGGAATCCGAACGGTCTGAACGGGGAAAAATCGAGAATCGAGGACGGATTCTTCCGCGGTTGACACGTTTCCGGCATTTGCTATATACTAATCCTTAAATTATCTTGGAATTCGAGGCCGCGCCGCACCTCGGCGGAGAGGCGGCGGCCGGGTTGGATCGTCCGTCCCATGAAACGGGGAGGAGTGTAGAGAATGGCGAAGGAAAAGGTCACGATGAAGAAGCTCGACTTCGGGCCGCGTCGCAGCGTATATATCGACATCGCCCCCGAAACGGCAAAGTTCGAGTTCCCTGACAGAACGATCAAGATGTTCGAGGATTACGACCTCGTATACCGCACGCTCTGCAGCATTCTCTACAACTTCGTTCCGACGTCGGGGCACCCCGGCGGAAGCATCTCATCGGGACGCGCCATCGAGGGGATCCTGTTCCACGTGCTCGATTACGACATCGGCGATCCAGAGACGAGCGACGCGGACATCATCTCCTACGCCGCCGGGCACAAGGCGATGGGGCTCTACGCGATGTGGGCGCTCCGCGACGAGGTCGCGCGCGTGGGCAAGACGAGCCTTCTGCCGAAGGATGAGAAGCGGCGGCTCCGGTTCGAGGATCTTCTCGGATTCAGGCGCAATCCGACGCAGGAGACGCCGCTGTTCGCGAAGTATCACGCAAAACCCCTCGACGGACATCCGACTCCGGCGACTCCTTTCATCAAGCTGTCGACCGGCGCATCGGGCGTGGGCATTCCGGCGAGCTTCGGCCTCGCGTTCGGGGCGATGGACACTTACGGTCCAAACGCTCCCCTCGTGCAGATCACCGAGGGCGAAGGCGGCATGACCCCGGGACGCGTCGCCGAGGCGCTGGCGACGGCCTCCGCCGCGCAGCTCTGGAACATCAAGATGCACGTCGACTGGAACCAGGCGTCGATCGACTCGAACAGGGTCTGCCGCGACGGGGACAAGCCCGGCGACTACGTTCAGTGGAATCCCGTCGAGCTTTGCTATCTCCACGACTGGAACGTGATCTACGTCGAGAAAGGCCATGATTTCCGCCACGTGCTGGCGGCGCTCGAGGTGGCGAAGGATCGCATCAACGACCAACCGACGGCGGTCGTATGCCGCACGACGAAGGGTTGGCAGTACGGCATCGAGGGACGCAAGTCTCATGGCGCCGGGCACAAGTTCTGCTCCCCCGAGTACTACAAAACGCTCGAGCCTCTGGAAAAGCGCTTCAACGTGAAATTCCCGAGGTTCGAGGGCAAGCCGCCGGCGCCCGTAGCGATCGAGCAGAATTTCTGGGATACGCTAATGACAGTCCGCGGAGCTCTCGAGGGAGATCGCGAGCTGTGCGAGTTCTTCGCGGACCGCCTCGACGAGGCTAAGAAACGGCTCAAGGCGCTCGGGCGCAAGAAGCGCGAGGGCTGTCCGAACCTCGGCGTCATCTACACCGACGCGATCAAGACGGATCCTATTCCGCCCGAATGCACGTATCAGATCGGCTCGCAGGTGACACTCCGCGGCGCTCTCGGCGACACGCTGAATTATCTGAACAAAGCCTCGCGAGGCGGCTTCATCGGCGCCGCCGCCGACCTCCTCGATTCCACGAGCATTTCCAACCTCGCGAAGGGATTCCCCGAAGGGCTGTACAACGCCGTCTCCAATCCGGGCGCGCGACTCGTCGCGACGGGAGGCATCTGCGAGGACTGCATGGGCGCATTCATGGCCGGGATCGCCGCTTACGGGACCAACGTCGGAGCGGGCTCGTCCTACGGTGCGTTCATCGCAGCGCTCGAGCACATAGCGGCGAGGCTGCACGGCATCGGCCAGCAGGCGAAGCATGCATACATCGGCTCGCCGTACAACGCCTTCATGATCGTCTGCGGCCACGCGGGTCTCAAGACCGGCGAGGATGGCCCAACGCACGCAGACCCTCAGGCACTGCAGCTCCTCGAGGAGAACTTCCCCGGCGACGCGATGATCACGCTGACACCATGGGATCCGCAGGAGCTCTACCCCGTGACGGTCGAGGCGCTCAAAGCGCGGCCCGCGATCATCGCGCCCTTCGTCACGCGGCCGAACGAGCTCGTCGTGGACCGCGCGAAGCTCGGGCTCCCGCCCGCGACGGCGGCCGTCAAGGGCGTCTACGCGCTTCGGAGGGCGGTCAAGTCGGCCAAGAGGCCTTACCACGGCACGCTGGTCCTTCAGGGAAGCGGTGTCACGTGCACGTTCATCGCCGAGGTTCTGCCGAAGATCGACGAAGAGGAGCTCAACATGAACATAATGTACGTATCGAGCGCCGAGCTCTTCTCGCTTCTCCCCGACAGGGAACGGGAGAAGATATTCCCCGAGGCCCTGATGGCCGAGGCGATGGGCATCACGGGCTTTACGCTCCCGACGATGTACAGGTGGGTCACGTCGAAGGAGGGGCGCGCGCGCACGCTGCACGCCTTCAAGCACGGCCACTATCTCGGAAGCGGTCAGGCTCACAAGGTGCTCGAGGAGGCCGGGCTCCACGGAGCGGGACAGTGGAAGGCCGTAAGGGATTACGCCCGAATGATGGTCCGCCGCTCCAAATAGCCTGCCTTCCCGCCGACAGGCGCCGATAGAAAGAGAGCCGGGGCGATCGCCCCGGCTCTCTTTTCTTGTCGCGCGGAAACGATTCTAACGTTTCTCGATGGGCATCTCGTCGACTTTGTTGGGACTCTTCGAGATGCTGCCCATGAGGACCTCGACGGCCTTTTCAAGCTGCACGTCTCTGCCGATCTTCTCCATCTCGGGCGTGCTCTGGACGAGAACGTCGGGCTGAACACCGTGGCTCTCGAGCTGCTGCCCCGTCTTGATGTCCCAAATGCCGATAAAGGCCTTGCGGACCTGGCCGCCGTCAATGAGCACGTGGGGCGTCACGGCGATCACATACCCGAGGGTCGGCGAGCCTATGACCGGGCCTAGACCGCGCGTCTTGAAAGCCGCCGGAAAGACCTCGGCATCCGAGAACGAGTACTCGTTGATGAGAACTGCCAGCTGACCGTAGAAGCCGTCCTTCGGCCGCGCCTCAGGAGACTCGTTCCGCGCGCGGGTCACCTGGTATGGCCGCCGTTCGAGATAATCGATGATCGTCTCATCGATGTTCCCGCCGCCGTTGTAGCGGACGTCGATGATGATCGCGTCCTTGTATCGCAGCTTCTCGAACTTCTCGCGGAATTCGAACAATCCCGGGGACGACATGTCGGACAGGTGCATGTAGCCGATCCGTCCGCCGCTCTTCTCGTCGACGAGCTTCTCGTTCCCATAGACCCAATCGTTGTAAACGAGCTTCGCGTCCGAATAGAGCGGAGAGATGGTCGTTTCGATCGCGCCCTTGAGCTCGGGTTTCGAGTTGGTCTTGATCGTGATCTTGTTGCTGGTCTTGTCGATGAGATACTTGTTGAAGTCCTCGCCCGGCTGAATCTCGCGTCCGTCGATCGCCAGCAGATAGTCCCCCGGTTTGACCTTGACGTAGTCGGCGTCGAGGGGCGATTTTTCGGTGAGGGACATCTTGTCGCCGCGATAGATCTTCATGATTCTGGGCAATTGCGTCTTCTCGTCGCGAACGACCTTCGCCCCGAGGAAAGCCTGCGATGCGTGCGGCACGTCGGGCATATCGCCGGCGCTCACCCCCTGGTGAGAAGCGTTGAGCTCGCCCACCATCTCGGTGAGAAGGATATTGAGCTCCTCGCGCGTCTGCACGTACGGGATGAGGCTTCCGTAATAGTCCTTCACCTCGTCCCAATTGACGCCGTGGAGATTGGGATCGTAGAAGAGATACTTTTCGACGCGCCACGCCTCGTCGAATATCTGCTTCCACTCGGCCGCGCGATCGAGCTTCATGCGGGTATGTTTCGCGAGGTCGTACTTATCTTTCGTGTCCTCGGAATCGGTATCGCTCTTCTTCGCCCCTGGCGCCTTCGAGCCGATCTTCATGATATTGAACTCGGAGCCGTCCCACGTCACGAGCTTCTCCTTGCTCGCGGCGATTCCGTAGGTGATGATGCTGGAGGCGACCTTCTGGCTCTTGAATTTCTCCACGTCGAACATGTAGAGATCGTACGAAGGCCGGAAGAAAAACATCTGCTGCCCGCGGATGAGATAGTAGTAGTACTTCTCCGCCGCCTGGACGTTATGCAGGGCGGCCCCTGCCACCTTCGGAACGCGCCTGATGCGGCTTTCGATGTTCGTGAAGTCGATCTTGGTCTCGACCTTTTTCTTGTCCTTGTTCGCGCCCTTGCCTTCTGCCTTTTTGCCCTTGTCCTTACCGCCTTTTCCGCCTTCATCGGCTACCTTGTCCGCGTCCTCGTCGCCGCCGTTACCGTTCGTGCTGTCTTCATCGGTGATCCCCGTCTCCTCGTCATCCTTGAACTCGAACGGAGCCGCGTCCTCAGGAAGGAGGCTCAGGCGCGCGAGCGCGGGCGAATTGTTGATGCGCGAAGTGATGAGTAGTAGATACTTGCCGTCGGGAGTGAAGACCGGCTCGGTGTCATTGCCCAGGTCGGTTGTGACCTGGTGCTGCTCCCCCGTCTTGATGTTGTAGAAGAAAATGTCGCTGTTGCGGTTGCGATCGGGGAGAGTGTACGCGGCCCAAACGCCGTCCGGAGACCACGAGTAGCTCGATATCTCGCCGTTCTCGCTCTTCGCCACAAGCTTGGCCTTGCCTCCATCGCGATCGAGCAGGTAGAGAGCGTTTTCCTCCGTCGTATAGAGCATCTTGTCGCTGTTTGGAGACCATGCGATGTAGCTCTTGAAATGCCCGTTCGACGTGATCTGCTTTTCCTTCTCTTTCCCCATCTGATCGACGAGGTATATCTCGCAGTCACCGCTCTTGTCGGAGACGTACGCGACCCACTTGCCGTCGGGCGACCAGGATGGATTTCCGTCCCGCGCGCCGGAGGAAGAGGTCAGGTTCCGCACGTCGCCGTGCTCCGCGGGCATCGTGTAGATATCTCCGCGGGCTTCGAATACGATGCGCTTGAGGGATGGCGACACGTCGAAACCGGAAAGAAACGGCAGGGGGTTGATATAGCTTATCATGTTATCGCGCGCATCCAGCGGGGCGTACACGACGGCCTCGCGCGCCTCGCCCCCAGCCGTATCGAGCACGTAGAGCCGCGCCTCGCGCTCGAACACGATTTTCTTGCCGTCCGAGCTCATCGAGGGCCACTGAACGCCGTGCTTCTCGAAGCGCGTCACCTGG
>JAQTVX010000244.1 GCA_028706585.1 Candidatus Krumholzibacteriia bacterium
CTATCGCCGAGAGAACGGTTGATGAGATCCTTCTCGAGAAAGTTCTGGAATGCTGCCAGCGCATCCAGAGCTCCTCGCGCGGCATTATCGACCTTCTCGGATTTCTCCGGAGCCGCCTGCGCAGCTGTCATCACGTCCTCTCTGATGAGTGCCATCAGCCCGCGGTTCTGGCTTATCGCCGTTTCCGTGCACGATTTCGGAGGATTCGACAGATTCGCCAGCGCCTGATCGATCACTCGCGGGAATTGCGTCAACCTGTCCGCGACCGCATCGAGCCGCTCGCCGATAGGAGCATAATCCCTTTCAATGAGGTAGTTGATCGAATTCCCGAGAAGGCTCGTATAGTACATGGGATCCGTTTCGAGAGGCCGAAGACCCTCGCTGTTCAGAATATCGAGCTTGATGCCGTCCGCGAGGATCTCGGCGTCGATGCGATTGTCGGGCGAAAGCGCACTCTCATCCAGCTTCTCGAGGCGCGCGAGAAACGTTTTGAGCGAAGCCGTCTGGGCTTCGACCGCCCCGCGGCTAACGTCATCCAGCTCGTGATCGTAGCGGTGCTCGCCGGCCCACGTCGCGAGGATCGGGTTCGAGCGGAAGTATTCCTTGAAATATTCCTTCGACAGCCTCTTGAATGCGTCGTCTTCGCTCCCGCCTCTTCCGCACCCGGCGCATATAAAAACGAAGGACGCGAGCAGCACAACGCACAACGGCGCACAACGCTTGCACACGGATGCCGACCCCCCCAAGATGTATCCGATACCGGCCATTGAATATGTATCATTATACACGTATATTGTAAAATCGTTTCCGGCGCCCTTGGGCGGCATGAGGATAGAAACACGCCATGAAAACGCCAGCAGACACGACAGCCATGCCGCACGCGCCGAGGGGGCTCACCTTCGTCTTTCGCGCGCTCCGGAGCCGCAACTACCGCCTTTTCTTCGCAGGACAGGGCATCTCCCTCATCGGCACCTGGATGCAGCGGATCGCGATGAGCTGGCTCGTCTACAGGCTCTCACACTCGGCGCTGCTCCTCGGCGTAGCCGGCTTTGCCGGGCAGCTTCCGACTTTTCTCCTTTCCCCGATCACCGGGGTGCTCGCCGATCGCTGGAATCGCCACCGCACCCTCGTCGTGACGCAGATGCTCGCGATGCTGCAAGCCATCATCCTCACTGTCCTCGTCATGACCAGAACCGTCCAGGTCTGGCAAGTGATAGCCCTCGCCGCCGTTCTCGGCACGATCAACGCCTTCGACATGCCGGTGCGCCAATCGTTCATCGTACAGATGATCGAGCGGAAGGACGATCTCGGAAACGCGATCGCGCTCAACTCGTCGATGGTGAACGCGGCGCGTCTCCTGGGACCTTCGATCGCCGGCATTCTCATAGCGGCCTTCGGGGAAGGGATCTGCTTTCTCCTGAACGCCGCGAGCTACGTCGCCGTGATTGCGGCGCTTCTCATGATGCGCATCGTGCCGGTGCGAGCCCGGCCGACGAACGGGCACTGGATGGAGGGGCTCAGGGAAGGATTCTCCTACGCCTTCGGTTTCGAGCCCATTCGTTACATCATCCTGCTGCTCGCCCTCGTGAGCCTCGTGGGCATGCCGTATCAGATCCTGATGCCCGTGTTCGCGAAAGAAGTGCTCGGCGGAGGATCTCATACGCTCGGTTTCCTCATGGGCGCGGCGGGCTGCGGAGCGCTGGTCGGCACGATCTATCTCGCGTGCCTGAAAAGCGCCCGGGGGCTGGGGCGCGTTATCGCGATTTCGGCGGCGGTTTTCGGCATCGGGCTTATTGCCTTTTCTTTCTCCCACGTTGTATGGTTGTCGATGTTGCTCATATTCGTCGCCGGGCTGGGCATGATAGTGCAGATGGCCTCCAGCAACACCGTGCTCCAGACCATCGTCGATGACGACAAGCGAGGCAGGGTGATGAGCTTCTATGCAATGGCATTCATGGGAATGGCACCGTTCGGGAGCCTCTTGGCAGGAGCGCTGGCCTCCGCCATCGGCGCTCCCCTCACCCTCGTCGTGGGGGGCGGTCTCACGATACTGGGCGCGCTCCTGTTCGCGCGGAAGCTCAAGGCAATGAACGAAGTGCTTCATCCGATCTACCGGAAAATGGGCATCATGCCCGACATCGATCAATAGGGGTGCACGGCGCATGTCGCATCCGCCGATAAAAAAGAGTCTCCTCCTATCGCTCTCGAAGCGCGAATATCACTACGCGCAGGATTTGCCCTCGAAACCCGACCCATCGATCGGGAAAGTGCTCGTGACCGGCGCCTCCGGCTACATCGGAGGGCGGCTCATCCCCGAGCTGCTGTCGCGGGGTTACAGGGTGCGGATCATGGTACGCGGCGAAACCCCGGCGTATCGCGAGCTCTGGCCGAGCGTCGAGGTCGTCTCGGCGGACGCTCTCAACGTATTCGATTTGAGGAAAGCCCTGGACGGAATCGACACCGCCTATTACCTCATTCATTCGCTGCTTCTCGGGAAAAGGGAATTCGAGGCTGCCGACATTCAGGCGGCGATCAACTTCCGCGAGGCCGCGGAGGAAAAGGGAGTCAGGCGGATCATCTATCTCGGCGGGCTCGGGGACACGAGCAAGAAGCTTTCAAGCCACCTGAGAAACCGCATGCGCGTGGCCGAGGAGCTTCGGCAAGGCTCCGTTCCGGTGACGATTCTCCGGGCCGCGATCATCATCGGCTCGGGAAGCGCTTCGTACGAGATCATCAAGTACGTCGTCAAGCGCCTCCCCCTGGTGCCGGTCCCCAAGTGGGCGCTCAACCGCTGCCAGCCGATAGCCGTGCGCGACGTGGTCAAGTATCTCGTCGGCGTTCTCGAAACCCCGCAGACGGCGGGGCGCTCTTTCGACATCGGCGGCGCGGACGTCCTCAGCTACGAGGATATGCTGCGCACCCTCGCGGAGGTGCTGCATCGCAAGCGTTTCTTCATTCGCACGCCGATCTCGCACATCGGTTTCTACTCGTATAACGCGAGCTTTCTCACGCCGATCCCGGCCGCCATCACGAACAGCCTCATGGAGGGAATCAAGAACGAGGTCATCTGCCAGGATGATTCCATCAAGGACTATCTTCCCTTCGAGCCGCTCAACTATCGCGAGGCGCTGATCGGGGCGCTCACGCGCGAGGAGCAGGATAACGTGCGCACGAGCTGGTTCAGCGCCTACCCGCCCGCCCACGAGCTATCGATCAAGCTTCACGAGCTCGATCCCGGCCCACAGTACACGGCCCATTATTCGATTCTCTCGCGCAAAGAGTCCTGGAGGCTCTTCACGTCCGTCTGCAAAATCGGAGGGAAAGAGGGCTGGTTCACGCACAACTGGATGTGGTGGCTGCGGGGATGGATGGACCGGGCCTTGCTCGGGGTCGGCACGTCGCGCGGCCGGAGAAGCCAATCGACGCTCAAGCCGTCGGATGTCATCGATTTCTGGCGGATCGAGGAACTGAAACAGGACATGCGGCTGCTGCTGCGCGCCGAGATGAAGCTGCCAGGCAAGGCGTGGCTCGAGTTCAACATCAAGCCGGAGGACGGCGGGAACAGGCTTTCGATAATCGCGTACTATTTTACGGAATCTCTGTTCGGCAGGATATACTGGTACATCTTCCTCCCGTTCCACCACTTCATCTTCAGCGACCTCATCAAGCAGATCGAGAAGCGGAGCTGACCTCATGTCACTCGGAGGAGAAGCATTTCCGCCTGAAGAACAAGTCGCGCGCCGGGATTCTCACCACACGCCCGTCGCCAGG
>JAQTVX010000245.1 GCA_028706585.1 Candidatus Krumholzibacteriia bacterium
CATTCAGAGCGTTGCATGCACCTCGACTGGGCGCCTGGTTCAAACGGTTATTTTCCCCGCCCGAGGTCGAACCGACGATCGCCGCGACCGCATCCTGCAGCGAGCCGGGAGATCGTGCGCAAGGATGGAAGAGACTGTTCCCCTTTCGAAACTGCAAGGACTGGGACATCCTGCTGGTCATTCTGCTTGCGGGCCTCGCTATCCGCGTGTATCTCTCCTTTAGCTTCGAGGGCCACTCTGAATCCAGCCAAACGGTGGAGTATACCCGGCTGGCTCTCGGGGGAAGACTCGACAGCACCACGCCACCCTTCTATCCCATTTTCCTGCGAGCGATATGGGGCGTATTCGGAGAAGGCAACGTCAAGGCCGTATTCATGATTCAGGGAATACTGAACGCGCTCGTGATCATCATGATGTACATGATCGTTGAGCGGCTCTGCAACCGCAGGGCCGGAGTGATTGCCGCCACGCTCACCGCGGTATACCCCAATTTCATCATTTACAATCTCACCGTGCTGACGGATTCGCTTGTCGTTTTTCTCGTGGTGGCGTTCATGGCGACGGCGTGTTCGCGCCTCAGAAACGGCTCGAAAGCCCTCGTCGCGTCCGCTCTTGCCGCTGCCGGGATATTCTTGAGACCGACGCTGGTTTGCCTGGTGCCGGGAGTCCTCGCGACGGCGAAGCGATGGAGATTGTTTCTCATCGCCCTCATACTGCTTCCCGTCCCTTATGTCGCTCGAAACGTCATGAGGCATCAGGCAATCCAGCCGGTGTACAGTGCGCGGACGTACAGCCTCGGCTCGAACAACTTCACCGATTCCAGAGTCCCGTATAGTCTCATCAACGCGATGTACCGGAATTCGTCCGCGGTTCTGGCGAAAGGGTGGGAGCTGAAGGACGAACAGCAATGGGACAACATGCAACGGAATAGCACCTACGCGGCCGCATACTGCTTCACTATCGTGATGATCCTCGGTTTGATCGGGCTCGCCAGATTCTATCGGAAGGAGCACGAGGCGGCCGTGCTGCCGATTCTCCTCTACATCGGGACACTCATACTGTTTTCGCAGTTTGATATAAGATACAGGGTTCCGATCGAACCTGTCTTCATAGCGTATGCGTCCATGCTATTGGGAGGCGGGCGCTGCAAATGAACAGACGTCAACAGACAATTCTGATCGCGGCATTGGTTATCGTGGCAGTCATGCTTCTGTTTCCGCCATGGCATCGTTCGACGAGGATCGGCGGCAGGGAGATGACGTTCTATCAAGGATATCACTACATCAGCAAGCCGATGCCCGGCTACTGCCGCATCGATGTTTTTGCGCTGCTGTGGCCCATCGGCGTCGTCTGTCTCCTGGCGTTTCTCGCCTACTTCGAGTTCCAAGACAGATCGTGAGAGAGCTCGCCCTTACCTATCTCCCCCCGCTTATTCTCTTGTCCGAATTCCGAATTTGCTGTAATATGTAAGCAGGGTGGACATCTACATCACGTTTTCCCTCATCTTCTGAACGCGCGGCATCATCTGTTCCGGCATCTCAATGTCGGCGGCATGATTCGACAGCCGGGGCGTTTCAATCTTGCTCATGCGCACGACGGATCCACGGAACCGGATACGACCCGGGACCGGTGAACAATGAGCGGATCACAAGCGGTTCATCCATCAATCCCACACATGCAAGCTGGTATTTCCTTGAGTCGCTCGTCCTGGAGAGGAGGTAGACGATGAGAAGCTATGCGGCGAAAGCCATAGCGATCTTTCTTCTTTGCATTGTGATCCCGGTCTTCTGCTTCGCGGGAGACGTGGGAAAGATCACCGGAAAGGTCATCGACAAGGCGACGGGAAAGCCCCTCGCGTACGCGAACGTCGTTCTCGTCGGAACGTCGCGGGGAGCCATGTCGATGGAAGACGGAAGTTTCATGATCTTGAACGTCGCGCCGGGGACATATGACGTCCAGGCTTCGTTCATGGGCTACAAGCCGGTGCTGGTCAGCGGGGTGATCGTGGAGCCAGACCTCACGCGGACGGTCGACTTCGAGCTCGAATCGACGATCGTCGAGGTGCTCAAGCCAATTGTCATAGAGGCGGAGAGACCCCTGGTCCAGGCGGACGTCACCGCGACGAGGAAGACCTTTCTGACGGACGAGGTCCAGACCCTTCCCGTGGACAATCCGGTCAACGTCATCAACTACGTTTCCGGCTCATCCGTCGACGCTAACGGCACGCATATACGAGGCGGCCGCGCATCCGAGGTGGGCTATTACATCGACGACGCCCCCGTCCAGGACCCGATCGCAAACAACGCGCTCATGGCCGTTTCAAACCAGTCCGTGAACGAAATGATCATTTACACTGGCGGGTTCAACGCTGAATACGGAAACGCGAGCTCCGGCATCGTTAATATCATCACGAGCGAAGGTACGGACAAATTCCAGGGATCCATCGAGCACAGAATGTACCTCCCGGTCGAGATGTTCTGGAGAAAGAGCGATACCGGCGATCCCCTGAACACGGGGGAATCCAGGCAGAGGATCACGCTTTCCGGACCTGTCTTCACAAAAGAGCAGGCCGACCTCAGGTTCGCCGTAGCCGGGGAGGCCTCGCGATGGGACGATTGGGATCCCCATGTCGAGAAACTGGATCGCCCCGGAAAGCAGAGAATGTTCGACGGCATTCTTGCGTTCAGGTACGGCAGCACGAAGCTGAAGGGCGTCATCAACATCGACAACGACAGGCACGTTTCGAGCTACGACGCGTATCGCCTCTACGAGAGGCTCCTCGTGCCTCAAACGTGGCGCCAGACCGAAAACAAGGACTACCGGTTCGCGCTCACCGCGAGCCACATGTTCAGCGAAGCATCCTTCCTCAAGGCGTCGTTCAGCGTT
Organism: Candidatus Krumholzibacteriia bacterium; assembly: GCA_028706585.1. Taxonomy (GTDB): domain Bacteria; phylum Krumholzibacteriota; class Krumholzibacteriia; order Krumholzibacteriales; family Krumholzibacteriaceae; genus SSS58A. The sequence continues at coordinate 2,887 of JAQTVX010000245.1, forward strand.
CTGGACGGCAGTCTGGAGATCGCGCAGCCGGGCAGGAAATGGGATCCCGATCTCACGTATCAGGAGAATCAGGACCTGTATGGCTGGAACCTGGATATCAGGCGCAACGCCGATAACTTCATTATAAGCGGGGACAACCCGTACTACGACAACCAGAATTCGAGGATCTACTCCTTCAGGGGAAGCTATACACATCAGAAGGGCAAGAGCGAGGCAAAGGGTGGAATCGATCTGAACCTGTACGACGTCCAGAATACCGATGTCTTTGCCTCGACGCAGAACTACTACATCTACAGTTTCGACGTGCAGCCCCGGGCGGGCGCCCTGTATGTTCAGGACAAGCTCGAGTTCGAAGGGCTCATCATGAACGCCGGTCTGCGCCTCGACTTCTTCGATCCGAACCACAAGGTCTTCAACGACTTCAACCATCCGTACGATCTGAACGTCCCCGATTCGCTTTGGCACGGCGCCAACAAGGATGAGGCCCCGATCGAGCTCAAACGTTACGACTCGGAGGGCCACTACCTCGGCGGCGGATTGGTAGATGCGAACGTGAAATCGAAGCTGAGCCCCCGGCTCGGCGTATCCTACCCGATCACGGAAAACAGTTACATGCATATGCAGTACGGCCATTTCTTCCAGATGCCCTCGTTCAACTATCTCTACTCGAACGAGAGATTTCAGGCGAGGGGACGCTGGAACGTGGTCGGGAACGCGGATCTCGAAGCCGAAAAAACCGTGGCCTACGAGATCGGCTTCAATCATCTGGTGAGCACCAACATAGCCGTCGATCTGACGTTCTTCTACAAAGACATCACGGATATGACGGAAACGGTGGTGAAAGGGCCGACGGCTGAATCGAACCCTCAGGGCAAGGAGAACT
>JAQTVX010000246.1 GCA_028706585.1 Candidatus Krumholzibacteriia bacterium
CAAAATATCCTCCTTCTCGAGAGCGCACTGCCTGATCTCGGCCCATGGGTCATCTCGCTGCCGCGGCGCTTATGGCTCGCTTGACTCCCTCTTCCATCGTGGCTGCGGAGATCAGCTTCGTGCCCGCGAGCATCTCACGCGCCCTCTCCTCGTTCGTTCCGGTCAGGCGCACGACGAGCGGAACGTCGACCTCCAGCTGTTTCTTCGCTTCCATGAGCCCCGCCGCGACGTCGTCGCACCGCGTGATTCCGCCGAATATGTTGATGAGAATCGATTTCACGTTCTTGTCGCGCAGAATGATCCTCATCGCCGTGAGCACCTTCTCGGGGCTCGACGAGCCTCCGATGTCGAGGAAGTTGGCCGGTTCGCCTCCGAAGTGCTTGATCATGTCCATCGTCGCCATCGCGAGACCGGCGCCGTTCACGATGCATCCGATGCTCCCGTCGAGCTTCACGAAGGAAAGCCCGGCTGCGCGCGCCTTCACCTCGCCCGGATCCTCCGCCGATTCGTCCCGCAGCTCCGCGATCTGCTTCTGGCGATAGAGTCCGCTATCGTCGATGTTGATCTTGGCGTCGATCGCCCAGACCTCGCCCGCCGGGGTAACTACGAGCGGATTGATCTCCGCAAGGGAGGCATCCACCCCCAGAAAGGCCTTGTAGAGGGACGAGAGAATGCTCCCTATCTTCGCCGCGATCGCCTTGTCACCGCTCAACGCCGATGTCATCCGCCGCATCTGGAAGGGCAAAATGCCGAAGATCGGATCGATGACCGTCTTGATGATCTTCTCGGGTGTCGCCCGCGCGACCTCCTCGATGTCGATTCCTCCAGCCGGCGAGACCATCATCAGCGGCTTGCGGCTCCGTCTGTCGATCACCATCCCGACGTAGAACTCGCTCGCGATGTCAACGGCGCGCGCGACAAGAACCTTCTCGACCTTGATCCCCTTGATGTCCATTCCGAGAATGGCCTTCGCCCTCAGAACCGCCTCCTCGGGCGTAGAAGCTAGCTTGACGCCTCCAGCCTTTCCTCTTCCGCCCACGAGGACCTGAGCCTTGACGACGACGGGGCAGCCGATCTCGGCCGCCGCCCCGCGCGCGTCCTCAGCGTTTAGCACCAGGCGGCTCGGAGGAACCGGCATGCCGCAGCTCGAAAAGATCGCCCGGGCATCGACCTCATGAACTTTCAATTCATACCTCCGCTAATCGTTTAACGGCATTAGGTTATGCCTGTCACCTATAGCACTACATTAAATTATCGAGTACTTCTTCAGTACGTCTTTCAGATCGGGATGCCCAATCTCCTGAAGATCGTACATCACCCTCAGCGACGGCTGCGGGATCTTTATGTACCGCTCGAGATCGATCGGCGTGCCGATGATGACGAGATCGCACGCGACCCGCGAGATCGTCTTCTGGAGATCCTTCACCTGTTCCGCCCCGTATCCCATGGCCGGCAGGAGCGGACCGATCTCCGGATAGATCCGGAAGGTTTTCGCGATGAGCCCGGTGACGAACGGCCGCGGATCGACTATCTCTCCGGCCTGGAACTTGCGGGCCGCCATTATCGCTGCGCCGTACTTCATCCCACCGTGCGTCAGCGTAGGCCCGTCCTCGACGCAAAGCACCCGCTTCCCCTTGATGCGCTCCGGGTGCTCGACGCGAACCGGGGAGGCGCCGTCAATGACGATCGCCCTGGGATTGAGACGCGAGACGTTGGCGCGAACCTCCTCGATGCGGCACAGATCCGCCGTGTCGATCTTGTTGATGACTATCGCGTCCGCGAGGAGCACGTTCGTTCTGCCGGGATAGTACGTGAGCTCGTTTCCGCTCCGGTGCGGATCGGCCACGACGATGTTCAGATCCGGCTTGTAGAACGAAAGGTCATTATTGCCGCCGTCCCAGAGCACGACGTCCGCTTCTTTCTCGGCTTGGCGCAGGATCGCCTCGTAATCGACTCCGGCGTAGACGACGATTCCCTTTACGATATGCGGCTCGTACTCCTCGATCTCTTCAATCGTGCATTCATGCTTGATGAGGTCGTCGAGCGTCGCAAAGCGCTGAACCTTCTGTTTCGCGAGGTTGCCGTACGGCATCGGGTGCCGGATCGCCACGACCGATTTGCCCGCCTCGAGGAGGATATCCGCCACTTTGCGCGTCGTCTGGCTTTTGCCGCTGCCGGTTCGCACGGCGCATATGGAGATCAGCGGCTTCACACTCTTGACCATAGTCGGCGCGGCGCCGACCAGCGTGAAGTGCGCCCCGAGCGCGTTCACCAGCGCGGCCTTCTCCATGACGTATTGGTTAGAGACGTCGCTGTACGAGAAAACGACCTCGTCGATGTCCTTCTTCGTGATGAGATCGGACAGCTCCGTCTCGGAGACGATCGGAATACCTTTCGGGTAGAGCTTCCCCGCCAGGGACGCGGGGTACTTCCGACCCTCGATATCGGGGATCTGCGTGGCCGTGAAGGCGACGACCTCCACATCCTTTCTTCCCCTATAGAGCGTATTGAAATTATGGAAATCTCTGCCTGCGGCGCCCATTATAACGATTCTTTTCGGCCTCATAAGAAGAAACGCTCACCTCCGTATCCTGTCGATCAGCAAAGTCGTTGAAAAGCCTTCCAACATGGGCACACGTTCCACGCGGCCCCCGTGCTCCTCCACGAATCCCGCTCCCACGATTCCATCATGATCGTACTCGGCTCCCTTTACGAGGACGTCGGGCTCGAGCTCTTGAATCGTCTCGAGCGGAGTGTCCTCTTCGAACACGACGACGTAATCGACCGCCTCGAGCGCCGCGAGCACGCACGCGCGGTCCTCCTCGCCTACGAGCGGTCTCCCCGGGCCCTTGAGCCGGCCGATGGAGGCGTCCCCGTTCAAACCGACGACGAGGATGTCGCCGAAGCTCTTCGCCTTCACGAGCAGCTCGATGTGCCCGCGGTGCAGGATATCGAAGCAGCCGTTCGTGAATACGACTCTTTCATTTCCGTGCATTCGCCGGAAGCGGCCGAGCCCGCTTCGCGGCAGCATCTTGTCGCGATAATCCGTCATACCGGCATCAAGAGAGCGCGGCCTCGAGCTCCTCGGAGCCGATCGCCGCCGTTCCGAGCTCGCGGATCACTATTCCCGCCGCCGCATTCGCAAGCTCTATCGCCTCGAATATCGTCGCCCCGGCGGCGAGAGCCGCCGCAAAAACACTGATGACCGTATCCCCCGCGCCCGTCACGTCGTACACCTCGCTCGCCCGGGTCGGGAAATGCCTCGGACGAGCGCGCCGCCTGAACAGGGTCATCCCTTCCTCGCCTCGGGTTATGAGAACGGCAGTCGCCTCGAGATCGCGAAGCAGGGCATTGCCGACGAAATCGAGATCCTCGTCGCTGCGGATCTTCCTGTTGTAGAACCCGCCCGCCTCTTTCTTGTTCGGCGTGACGGCGAATGCTCCGCGGTAGAGCGAGAAATGTCCCTCCTTGGGATCTATGAGAAACGGCACGCTCTTCGGCCCGCACAGCGAACGCACCAGGTCCATCACCTCATTCGAGACGACACCTTTCCCGTAATCGGACACGACGACGGCCTTCGCACCAGCCACAGCGGATTTTACCGCCGAGAGTAGCTTCTTGAGGGCGAGGTCCCTGATCGGCTCTGCCGATTCGAAGTCGGCCCGCACGACTTGCTGGCTATGGGCGACGATTCGTATCTTCTCGGTCGTCGGCCGCCCGGGATCCGTCACGATGGACGTCTGCTTGAGCCCCTTCTCCCGG
>JAQTVX010000020.1 GCA_028706585.1 Candidatus Krumholzibacteriia bacterium
GGGCAAGGAAGAGCTGCCGGTGCAGGTCGCACCGGGCCCGGCTCTCTTCACGATCCACGTCGCCTCGTTCAAGGAAATGTCGCGCGCCGAAGTGGAGAAGGCTTACCTGGAGAAAAACGGATTCCCGGCGCGCATAGTGGAGGTCGAAATCAAGGGGGAGAAGTGGCTTCGCGTCCTTGTCGGCGAGTACGCGACAATGGACGACGCGGCGAAGACCAGGCTAGATCTCCTCGGTTTGAGCAGGATCGGGTACGCGCGGATCGCTCCGATCAGCACGGCGACTCATTGAGAGCCCGGCATTCGAGAGCGCCCGCGCGAAAGCGGAATGCTCTTCGTGGAAGATACAGTGTGGGATTCGGCGTCTGGAGGGTATAAGCGGTGAGCCTTTCGAGAATTGAGATGATCGGCTTTAAATCGTTCATGGCCCCGATCGACCTTCAATTCAAGCCGGGGATTACGGCGATCATGGGCCCGAACGGTTGCGGCAAGACGAACATCGTCGACGCAGTGCGCTGGGTGCTGGGCGAGCAGAGCGCCCGCCAGCTCCGCAGTTCGAAGATGGAGAATGTGATATTCAACGGCACCCAGCAATACAAGCCGATGGGATATGCCTCGGTGAATCTCACGATCAACAACGAGCGCGGCCAGTTCCCGCTCGATTTCGCGGAGATCACGATCACGCGGAAGGTGTACCGCTCGGGCGTGAGCGAGTATTTTATCAACAAGGCTCCGTGCCGTCTCAAGGATATCCGCGATCTTTTCGCCGACACGGGCACGGGGAGCCATTCGTACTCGGTCATAGAGCAGGAGATGATCGATTGGGTCCTCAACGATCTTCACGGCGAGAGACGTCTCATGTTCGAAGAGGCCTCAGGCATCGTCAAGTACCGCATGCGGCGGGAGGAAGCGCAGCGCAAGCTCGATCTCACCGACGCCGATCTCGTCCGCCTCGAGGATATTCTCGAGGAGCTCCGCAAGCAAGTGCGGTCGCTCAAGTATCAGATGGCGAAAGCAAGACGGTATCAGATCGTGAGGGACCGGATAAGGGGTTGGGAGGTCATTCATCTTCGCCGGCAGCTTACCGAGATCGCGGCCGAAAGGCGCGCCTCCGAGGCCGCCCTCGCTGATTTCATGGTGCGCTCGCGAAGCGAGGACGCTTCGCTCTCCGAGCTCGAACGCAGAGTGGAGGAAGCGCGCGCATCGCACCTCGAACTCGAGAAGCGGCGTACGGAGCTGCAGAACAGGCGCTACGACATTCGCCGGACGATCCAGTCCTCTGAGGAGAAGGTGATACAGTTTACAGAGCGCCGGAGTCAGGCGCTCAACCGCGTCGAGCGAGCGAAGCGTGAGATCGAGGAAGCAGAGGGGCGTCTCGTGAACATAACGGGGCGCATCGCCGAGGTGACGGATCTCAGCGGGAGCACGAGCGCGAGGTACGTTTCGGAAGAAGGAGCGCTCCACGGGCTTTTGCAGGATGCCCAGGAGCTCACCGAGAGGATCCAGGCGCTCACCGCGAAGCTCTTCGAGATGAAACAGACGCAGCTCGATTTTCTCCAGGATCAAGTGCGTGTGAAGAGCGCCCTCGAGCATTTCGAGGATATGCTCCGCGAGCTAGACGCGCGAAGCGCGGAGACGCGGGAGAGGATCACGGAGGCCGAGAGGGAAGGCGGGGGCCTAGCCGCCGAGAAAGAGATCAAGGCGGCCGCGTGCCGCGAGCTCGAGGAGACGCTCGCCGGTATCGAGCGGGAACGATCGGGCGCGGTCGGTTCGATACAGGATCAGGAGAAGCGTATCTTCGAGCGCGAGCGGCTCCTCGGCGAGAAGCGGGCGGAGCTCTCGCATCTGCGGAGCAAACACGAGATGCTCAAGAGAATGAAGGATAATTTCGAGGGCTTCCCCGGCGGAGCGCGGCACCTGCTCACGAGCGGCGACGGCCGAGTGCACGGCCCGCTCGTCGAGTTCCTCAAGGTCGAACCCCGGTTCAGGCCCGCGTGCGAGGCAGTGCTTGCCGGCATGCTCGACGGGGTAGTCGTCGATCGTTTCGCCAGCGCGCTCGATCTAGTCAACGATCTCGCCGGGAAGAATGCCGGGCGGGTGCGCCTTCTCGCCGAAGACGCGCAGCAGACCGGCCGGTCGGCGGATGCGGAGGGCGTGCCCGGCTGCCTCGGCCCGCTCGGCGCCTTTGTAGCGGCCGACGAATCACGGAAGAACCTCGTCGAGAGCCTGCTCGGCGGCGTGTACCTCTTCGAGGACCCGGAGCGGGCGCTCGATTTTCTGTCGTCTGATCGGGGAAGGGGCGCGAGCGCGGTAACGCTCTCCGGCGTGGCGTTCTCGGGAAACGCGGGCGTCTATTTCGCCGGCGGAGCCGTCGAGGAATTCTCGCTCCTCGGCCGGAGCGGCGACCTCGAGCGGATCGAAGAGGCGATTCCCTCTCTGGACGATGAGGTGGGCGCTCTCACCTCCTCATGCGAGGAGGAACGCACCGCGCGCGAGCAGCTTCAGGCGCGTGCGCGCGCTCTCGAGGATGAGATGCAGCGCTTGCGCGACGAGCTTTCCAAACGGCGGGACGAGTTGCAGATAATCGAAAAGGATCACGCGACGCGGAAGGGGACGGTATCCCTTCTCCTCGGGACCCTCGATGAGATCGAGGCGTCGCGTTCCGATACCCTGGCGAAGCTCGAAGAGATGAAGCTCTCCCTGCGCATGCAGGAGGAGAGCGGCGCCGGCGGCCCGTCGGCCGGGATTGAAAACGATCTGGCGGCGCTTCGCAAGCGCAAGGAGGATATCGATGCCTCGCTTACGGATAAGAAGATAACGCTGGCCTCTCTCAACGGGGCTTTGGAGAAGGACCGGGAGGAGCAGAGAGGGCTTTGTGAGATGGAAACCCAGTTCCGCGGCATCGTGGAAGAGCGGCGCCGCGAGATCTCGGCGTCGGAGGAGGAAATCATCGCTCTCGCCGCAGCCATGGACCAGGAACGATCGGTCGCGCGTGGACTTCTCGATGAGGAAAGCTCGTACGAGCGCGGGCTCGAAGGGCTCGCCGGGGACCTCGAGGAACGGCGCGCCTCGGCCGATGCGGCGGAGAGGGAACTCAAAGAGCGCAAAACGGAGCGCGAGCGGATATTCGAAATGTTGAACGAGACCAAGATCGCACTCTCGAAGCTCGACATATCGATGCGCGGTCTGGTCGAGAAGGCCCGTGAGATGTACGACGCCGATCTCAACTGCTATCTCGATGGCGCGGAGCTCCCGCTGAGCGATGAGGAGGCTGCCGTGACGAGGGAGATGCTCGACCGCGAGAAGAAGAAGCTCGAATCGATCGGCCCCGTGAACCTCGCCGCAGTGGAAGAATACAACGATAACAAGACGCGTCTCGACTTCCTCGAAGAGCAGAAGGCGGATCTCGTCAAGGCCAAGGAAGAGCTCATGGAGGCGATCAAGAAGATCAACGCGCGCGCGCGCAGCCAATTTCTCGAAACGTACGATCTCGTCCGGAAAAACTTTCAGGAGACCTTCAGAATTTTATTCGAGGGGGGAGAGGCGGATCTCAACCTGGGCGAGGGCAGCGATCCCCTCGAAGCGGAGATCATCATCACCGCGCGGCCCAAGGGGAAGCGTCTCCAGGACATTGCTCTTCTGTCGGGCGGAGAACGGGCGCTCACGGCACTCGCTCTCCTCTTCGCTCTCTACAAGGCCAAGCCCAGCCCATTCTGCATTTTCGACGAAGTCGATGCGCCTCTCGACGACGCGAACGTCCAGAGATTTCTCAGGATGCTGCAGGTGTTCAAGAGGGATACGCAGTTCATCATCATCACGCATAACAAGCGCACGATGGAGGTCGCTGAGACGCTTTACGGAGTTACGATGGAGGAACGCGGCGTCTCGCGCGTCGTATCGGTCGACATCGAAGGAATCGAGAAAGTGCTTCGTAATCGCGCCGCATCCGAGCGCGTGCTCGTGCCGTCTGAAGCCTCTTCGAACTAACGGAGAATCGCATGCAGAGACTCTTCCGGGGCCTCCGAAAGACGAAAGAACGTCTTTTCGGCTCTATTCAGGCGATCCTTTCCTCGCGCAGCCTCAACGCCGAAACGCTCGAGGAACTCGAGGGCTTGCTGCTCTCGGCGGATCTCGGACCTGAGGCTGCTGAGAGGATCATAGAGCGTCTCCGCGAGCGGGGAGCCTCAGCCGCCGGAGCGGGCGAGTGCCGCAGCATCATCGCCGGGGAGCTTCTCTCGATCATCGGGGAAACCCCTGCCCCTGAGCCGCCGATGGGGTACCCGCGGGTGATTGTGGTCGTCGGTGTAAATGGTGTAGGAAAAACGAGTACCATTGGAAAGCTCGCGTATCTTTTCAAGAACGAAGGGAAATCGGTCATCCTGGCCGCGTGTGATACATTCCGCGCCGCGGCCGTCGAGCAGCTCGAACTCTGGGCCCAGCGCGCCGGGGTGTCGATCGTCAGACAGAGGAGCGGGGCGGACCCGGCGGCCGTTGCCTTCGACGCGGTTCAATCGGCGAAGGCCAAGAACACCGATATCGTGATCGCTGACACCGCGGGACGTATCCATACGAAGGTCAATCTCATGGAGGAGCTCAGGAAGATATTCAACGTGCTCTCGGCCAGGATGGAGGGAATCGGTCTGGAGGGCTGGCTTGTCCTCGATGCCAACACGGGGCAGAACAGCCTCCGTCAGGCCGAGGCGTTCACCTCGGCGCTTCCCATATCGGGGCTCGTTCTTACAAAGCTCGACAGCACGGCGAAGGGGGGCGCGATCATCACGATTCAGCGTAACCTCCGTGTGCCCGTCGTGTATGTCGGTGTGGGAGAGGGGCTCGAGGACATCGAGCGGTTCGATCCGGAGTCCTTCGTCTCGGCGATGATCGGGGAATGATTGGCGAGGAGCGGATTTGCTCTCTTGACAGGGCGCGCCGCTCCAATTAGAATTCAATATCATAGGGCCCTACATGGGGTCGGAACCTTCGGGGCGGGGCGAAAATCCCCACCGGCGGTTATAGCCCGCGAATGAGCTCTGAGAGCTCACCGATCCGGTGAAAATCCGGAGCCGACAGTAACAGTCTGGATGGGAGAAGGTTTTGGTTCATTTCTCGGACGTGGGCCTCCACGGGCGGGAAACCCTCCCATTGCGACAATCCCGAAGAAGAGCAACTCTCGAAGGAGAGCATCATGGATAACGAGGAGAAATACATCCGCCGGGCGCTCGAGCTCGCGGAGAACGGGCTCGGCCGGACCTTTCCGAATCCGCTCGTTGGAGCGGTCGTCGTGTCCGGCGGAGAGATCGTCGGCGAGGGGTATCACAAGGGGCCTGGGCAACCCCATGCCGAAATCGAGGCGATCCGCGCAGCCGGAGATCGCGCGAAGGGTGCCGCTCTGTATCTCAATCTGGAGCCATGCTGTCATTACGGGCGGACACCTCCCTGCACGGACGGCATTGCGGAGGCTGGAATATCGCGCGTCGTTTTCAGCATGTACGATCCCGACGAGCGCGTTAGAGGGAAAGGTGTGGCCGCGCTGAGGGGGCGCGGTATCGAGGTAAAGGGGGGCGTGTGCGCAGTCGAGGCGCTGGAGCTCAACCTGCACTACGTTCATCGGAACCTTTCCGGAAGGCCTTTCATCATCCTCAAGCTCGCCTCGACTCTCGATGGACGGCTGACGTGGGGGGCCGAGCGATTCCTTTCGGGGGAGAAGGAGCAGCGATTCATTCACCGTCTGCGCGCCTGGACCGAGGCGATCGCGATCGGTATCGGCACGGTCTCGATCGATCATCCAAAGCTCGACAGGCGTCTCTTTCGGGAGAACATGCAGCCTCCGGTGCGGATGGTGTTCGATTCAGCGCTCAGTTTCCCGGAGGACTATCCGTGGCTTGCCCGTAGAGAACGCGTGATCATTTACTGTCTGACGAACGTCGATCCAATCAGGAGACGGGAGCTCGAAACGGCAGGGGCCGAGGTCGTGCCGCTGCCGCGCGGGCCGCATGGGGTGGATCTGCGGTTCTGGCTGGAGGACGTCTCCGCGAAGGAGATCACCTCGGTGATCGTCGAGGGAGGCGGCGAGGTGGCGACCGCGTTTCTCGGAGAGGGGCTCCTGGATCGGCTCGTTCTCTGCTACGCACCCCTCGTGTCCGGGATGGCGGGCGTTTCCTGGTACCAGGACGGACGCGGTCCGCAATGGCTAGCCAGAGGCGAGCTCGCACTGAAGAGCTGCGCGACCATGGATGACGATCTCGTGCTCATATACGATTCCAGGAGACTCGGCGATTACCTCGCTGCCGTGACGGAGGAGAAGATAATTGTTCACTGGACTCGTTGAAGCCGTGGGCACGGTGCGCGCCGTGCGAAGATCCGCGCTCGGCGCGCGACTCACGATCGAGTCGTCGCTCGAGGGACTGATCGTGGGCGAAAGCGTTTCGATCGACGGCGTCTGCCAGACCGTGGCGGCCCTGAACGGAGCGCGCTTTTCCTGCGACGTCATGCGCGAGACGCTTCGCGTCTCGAACTTCCCGCTGCTGCGTCCGGGATCTCCGGTGAACCTCGAGCGGGCGCTCGCCGCGGGATCGCGCCTGGGCGGCCATATAGTGAACGGCCATGCCGATGGAACGGGAACGGTGACTCAGGTGATCAGGAAGCCGCTCGGCCTCGAGATCGCGCCGAAGCCGTCGCTCCTCAAGTATCTCGTTCCAAAGGGCTCTGTCGCAGTGAACGGCGTGAGCCTCACCGTGGGACCTTCGATGAGAAACGGGCGCTTCAGAGTGTTTATCATTCCCTACACGTGGGAACACACGAACCTCAAGAGCCTTGGGGCGGGTTCCACGGTGAACATCGAGGTGGATATCATGGCGAAATACATCGAGAGCTTTTTCGCTTCGAAGAAGGGAAGTGAGATGTCGTGAGCGTTTTTTGTCCCATCGAGGACGCGCTCGAGGATATCAAGCGGGGACGGATGATCATCGCCGTCGACGACGAGGATCGGGAGAACGAGGGGGACATCTTGATGGCCGCCGAGTTCGTGAGCCCGGAGGACATCAACTTTATCGCTCGGCACGCCCGCGGGCTCATCTGCGTCGCGCTCGAAGGGGAGCGTCTCGATGAGCTCCGCCTCGGACTCATGGTCCAGGAGAACACCGCCAAGATGGGTACTCCATTCACCGTGTCGGTCGACGCAGTCCACGGGACGACGACCGGCATCAGCGCCTACGATCGCGCCGTCACGATCAGGGCGCTCGTCGATCCGCTCACGCGCCCGCAGGATCTCGCGCGTCCGGGCCACATCTTTCCGCTCAGGGCGGCGCGCGGGGGGGTTCTGCGCCGCGCCGGGCACACGGAGGCCGCCGTCGATATGATGCGCCTCGCCGGGCTCAAGCCGGCCGGCGTGCTCTGCGAGATCATGGCGGAGGATGGCTCGATGGCGCGCGTGCCTGAGCTCGTCGGGATAGCGAAAAAACATGATCTCAAGATGATCACGATTTGCGATCTCATCGAGCACCGTCGCCGCAAGGAGAAGCTGGTGCGACGGGTCGCCGACGCCAACTTGCCGACGCGATACGGCGAATTCAAGCTGATCGCCTACGAGGGGACGATCGACGGTTCCGCGAGCATCGCCCTGGTCATGGGCACGCCCAGAGGGGATTCGCCCATGCTCGTCCGCGTGCATTCGCAGTGCGTAACCGGCGACGTCTTCGGATCGCTGCGCTGCGATTGCGGTGACCAGCTCTCGGAGGCCCTTCGGATGATCGCGAAGGAGGGCGCCGGCGTGTTTCTCTACATCCAGCAGGAGGGGCGCGGCATCGGCCTCGTCAACAAGGTTCGCGCGTACGCACTGCAGGATTCGGGCAGGGACACGGTAGAGGCGAACACGGATCTCGGATTCCCGGCTGATCTCCGCGATTACGGCATCGGTGCGCAGATCCTCGCCGACCTGGGCCTACACAAGATACGCCTGCTCACGAACAATCCCCGCAAGATCATCGGTCTCCGCGCGTATGGGCTCGAGATCGTCGAGCGGATGCCGATCGAGATACCGCCGAACAGGCGGAACCTGCGCTACCTCAAGGCCAAACGCGACAAGCTCGGCCACATCTTCACTATTCTCGACGACGTTGATACAACGGAGAGCGGCGCCGCCGCCGCACAGAAAGGAGAGAGCGATGGTTCATGAAAAAGCGGGTCACCTGATCGGCGCCGGCAAGAGCTTCGCCATCGTAATCGGGCGTTTCAACGAGCTCGTCGGTGGGCATCTCCTCTCGGGAGCCCTCGACTGCCTCGTCCGTCACGATGTCGCGGAAAAGGACATTCACGTGTACTGGGTCCCGGGGACGTTCGAGATCCCGCAGGTCGCCAAGAAGGCCGCAGGCACTGGGGTCGACGCGGTGATCTGCCTCGGAGCGCTTATCCGAGGCGAGACTGCGCACTTCGATATCCTCGCGAATCAGGTCGTTCGCGACGTATCCAGCGTGGCCCTCGATTCGGGCAAACCGCTTGCTTTCGGCGTCATCGCAGCCGATACGCAGGAGCAGGCACTCGAACGCGCGGGAAGCAAGGCTGGGAACAAGGGCTGGCAGGCCGCGCTTTCGGCCCTCGAAATGGCGAATCTCTGGAAAGAACTGAAGAAGTAGAAAGTCGGTGATGCTGTGAGCCGCAGGCGAAAGGCACGCGAGATCGCGCTTCAGACTCTCTATGCCGAGGAGGTGTCGGGTGCGGACTGGCGTGCGGCATTCAATGACAACGTAGAACGGCGGAAACCGTCGGAGGAGGTCGTCGAGTACGCACTGCGGCTGGTCGAGACCGTCATGAACGAGAAGGCGGATCTCGATGTCAGGATCAAGAACCGCCTCGAGAACTGGGCGCTCGAGCGTGTCTCCGTCGTTGACCGGACCATTCTTCGCGTCGCTCTCGCGGAGCTGCTCTATTGTCCAGAGGTGCCGACGAATGTGATCATGAACGAGGCGATAGAGATTGCCCAGAAGTTCAGCACGGCGGACGCGGGGAGATTTGTGAATGGATTGCTGGACAGCCTCGCGCGGGAGGTCCGCGGGAGTTGAAAGTTCTTGTCTGCTCCGACGTGCACGGGAACTCGCGGGCCCTTCGGGCCGTGCTGGAGATCTATCGGCGGGAGGGTCCCTGCGATGTTCTTTCCCTGGGCGACGTCATCGGCTACGGGGCGCATCCCGATATGTGTCTGGATGCCGTTTGCGGCCTGCCATGCGTGCACCTCGTTATGGGCAACCACGAGGCGGCGCTTCTCGATGCGCGTGAGCGCTCGGGTTTGAACGGATTCGCCGCGGAGGCGATCGACTGGACCGAGCGGATGCTCGCGCCAAAATACGTGGATGCGGTGCGTCGGAGATTCTCGATGCAGTGCGAGAGCGCGCACTACCTCGCCGTTCACGGCTCCCCCAGCCATCCGGAAGAATGGGGATACATGTTCAGCACGTTCGATGCGGAGCAAGCATTCCAGGCCAGGGAGTTCGCCGTATGTTTCGTCGGCCACACGCACATCGGCGCCCTCTATGCATTCGGAGAGGGGAGGGTGCCGTTCGAGGATGGAGCTTCCGTTCATCTGGAGCAGGGGAAAAGGTACATCGTCAATCCGGGAAGCGTGGGCCAGCCGCGTGATGGGGACGCCCGGGCTTCGTGCTGTGTTTTCGATACGGATGCGGCAACGATAGAGCTGCATCGGTGTACATATGATGTCGAGGCTGAGGCGCGGGATATCTTCGACGCGGCTCTTCCGAGGTACCTGGGAGAGAGACTTCTTATCGGAGCCTGAGGAAGGGGGAATATGGCCATCGGGCCGAAGTCAGAGAAGAAGCACTGGGATCGGTTTTGGGAAGGCGCTCATTCGGTGGAAGACGTTTATTCCAACGAAGGGCGGGTCGCCGAGCGTATAGCGGGCGCGGTGCCGCTCGCGGAGAAACTGGTGCTCGAGGTCGGAGCCGGTTCCGGGCGGGATGGGGTCCTGCTCGCCGAGAAGGGCGCGTGCGTCGTATCGCTCGATTACAGCCTGTCTAGCCTTCGCCTGATCAAGGGCCGGTCCTCTGGATCCGGCACGCTCGCCGTATGCTGCGGTGACGCCTTTGCGCTGCCGTTCGCCGACGGCACGTTCGACGTCGTTTTTCACCAGGGTCTCCTCGAGCATTTCCGGAACCCTGATGATCTCATCGCCGAGAACGCGCGCGTTCTGAAGCCTGGGGGCGTCATTCTCGTCGATGTCCCGCAGCGCTACCACTATTACACGGCGATCAAGCATCTGGCTATAGCGATGCGTGTCTGGTTTGCAGGGTGGGAGCGGGAGTACTCAGTCGGCGAGCTTGAACGAATGCTCCGGGCTCACTCGTTTTCGATTGTCGCGAGCTACGGCGAATGGTTTAATCCGCCGATGTGGTACCGGATGCTCCGGCGTGGTCTCGTATCCGCCGGCGTGAAGCTTCCGATGTATCCCCGTGCGTTCGCCGCGCTGGGCAAGGCGTTCGCGGGGCCACGCGAAGCGCTCATGAAACGACGTTTCGCGCTCTATACTACCGTTATTATCGGCACCATCGCGCGGAAGGAATGAACGATGAAGGTTCTGGCCGTGAACTGGCGCGATATCAAGAACCCCGAGGCCGGTGGAGCCGAGGTTCATCTGCACGAGATTCTCTCGCGTCTGGCCGGGTGGGGGCATGAGGCGACGCAGCTCTCCGCCGCATGGCCTGGCTGCGAAAAGGAAGAGACTATCGACGGCATCCGCGTCATCCGGCACGGCCGTTGGTACGACGCGAACTTCTCGCTGCCGCTCTTCGCGCGCCGCCTTCTCCGGCACAGGACCTACGATGTGGTGCTCGAGGATATCAACAAGCTTCCGTTCTTCATGCCGCTCGTAACGTCGATTCCGGTTGTTCCGGTCATACCGCACCTTTTCGGCGCGACCGCCTTCCGCGAGGCGAACGCCGCGGTCGCCTCGTACGTCGTGGCGATGGAAAAACTCATTCCGGCGATCTTCAGGAAGAATCGCTTCATGGTGATCAGCCCGAGCACGAAGGAGGATCTGATCGCGCGAGGAGTCGATTCCAACCGGATCGACGTAGTCCTCTGCGGCCTCGATCACGACCGCTACCGGAACCTCGGGCTCGAGCGGTTTGCGGAGCCCACGATCGTGCATCTCGGACGACTGCGCCGCTACAAGAGCGTCGAGGTCGCCATCGGCGCGATGTCCAAGATCCGGGAAAGGTTTCCGGCGGCTAGACTCGCGATCATCGGCGATGGTCCGCACAAGAGGGCGCTCGAGGCGCACGCGCGCAGGCTGGGTCTATCCGAATCGGTGCGGTTTCTCGGATTCTTGCGCGGCGATGAACTCGTCGAGTATCTCAACCGTGCGCATCTCCTCGTCAATCCGAGCCCCAAAGAGGGATGGGGGCTCACCGTCGTCGAGGCGAACGCGTGCGGGCTGCCGGTCGTCGCAAGCGACAGGCCCGGGCTCAGGGATTCGGTGCGCGAAGGCGAAACGGGTTTTCTCGTTCCCTACGGTGACGAGGCCGCATTCGCGGCGAGAGCGCTTTCGATCCTAGAGAACGGCGAGCTCTGGCGGCGGCTGAGCGCGGGCGCGCTCGAGCGAGTCAAGGAGCTTACATGGGAGCGCTGCGCTCGCGAAACGCTCTCCATGCTCGAAGGCGTCGTGGGCAAGTAGCAAGGAAAGGGCCGTCCCATGAAAGGGAGAAGGATCCTCATTCAGCTCGTCAAGCTCGGCGTGAGCCTCGGCCTGATTGCGTTTCTGTTCTACAAGCTCTCACCCGAGGATCTTCTCTCGAATCTCGTCCGTGTGAAAGCGTGGCAGATAGTCGCGTCGACCGCTGTATTCTTCGCCAGCATCGTCATGGGCGCATACCAGTGGCATCTGCTTCTCAAGGCCGGCGGCATCGTTCTGCCTTTTGCCAAGACGTTCAAGGTCTATTTCGTGGGAATATTCTTCAACAATTTTCTTCCCGCCGGCGTCGGGGGAGACGTCATGAAGATCTATGACGTGACCAAGGTCGGACACGATCCGTACCAGGTATTCGCCGTCACGTTGCTCGATCGCGTCATCGGGATCGCGGGGCTCTGTGTGCTGGCCCTTGCCGCGTCCTTCATTCTGCTTCCTGGCGCAAAGCTCCAGAACCTCGGTCTCTATACAGTGATCTTCGCAGGATGCGTCGCCCCGGTCCTCGCCCTCATCATGAACAAGCGTTTCTCGCGCGGCGTGCGCAGCCTATTCGGAAGAATCAGGCTCTGGGGTCTCGGCGTGAGATTCGACTCCATATTCCGCCGGCTCGGCGAATTCCGGCGGGTCCGCGTCCTTCTCGTGCAGCTCACGATTCTGGCCATGGGCGTTCAGTTCCTGCGCGTAGTGACGCACGTCCTCGTGGCACAGTCTCTCGGTATCGACATCACGCCTTTGAGCTTTCTGCAGTTCTTCGTTTTTGTCCCCCTCCTGAGCCTTCTCATGATTCTGCCCATTTCGATAAACGGGCTCGGCGTGCGTGAGGGAGCGGGGATCTTGCTTTTCACACAGATCGGCTTCACGAAGGAGCAGGCGCTCCTTATGGAATTGATGACCTACGCGATCATGGTTGCGACAAGCTTGCTCGGAGGATTCTATTTCCTGCAGAGGAACTTCGAACGCGGACGCGCGACCCAACCACAAGAGGTAAAAGGCGATGTCTGAAAAGACACTTCACGTGCTGCTCGCTCTCGCGATGTTTCTTGTTCCCCTGATCGTGTACCTGCTCACGATGGCGCCGACTTCCGTGTTCTGGGACAGCGGCGAATTCATCGCGACGGCCCACATCCTGGGGATTGCACACTCGCCGGGCACGCCCCTTTTCACGCTCGTGGGCAGGGTATTCTCGATACTGCCGCTTCCGTTGAACGCGGCGGCGCGCGTGAACCTGTTTTCGGTTCTGTGTGGCGCCCTGGCGGTGCTCATGGGCTATCTCATCGCCGTGAGGACGATACGGCTCATGTACCCGTCGCTGAAGGGCGGCCTCGCACGGTTCATGGCTTACGCGGGACCCTTCGTTGGATCTCTCTATTTCACCTTTTCGCATACGCATTGGCTCGATTCGACCGAGACGGAGGTATATGCGCTCAACGCGTTCGCGATGGGGTTGTGCACGCTGCTCGCGCTGGAGTGGTACGAGAACCCCGCTGGACGAGTGGCGCGCAAGAGCGCTGATGAAGAGGATGCGAACGCGCTCATCGAGGACGAGCGTCTCGAGCGGACACGTTCGAGGGGGCTCGTGTACCTCATTATCTATCTTCTCTCTCTCGGGATCGGTTTTCACCTGGGGACGGTTCTCGTGTACGCCGGGATCCTGTTCCTTTTCCTGCTTGTGAAGGAGAAGACATTCTCGAACGTCGAGATCCTTATCTTCACATTCGGGTTCGCGGTGCTTCTCGGGGATATGACACTTTACAAATCAACAGGCATGACGATCACCGGGCTTGTGATCTTCGCGATACTGGTCGTATGGAGCGCGCTTCGCAAGGGGCGCTTTGCGCTCATCGCGACCGGGCTTCTGGCTCTGGGTATCTCCGTTCACCTCTACATGTACATTCGGGCGCGGTTCTATCCCGACATCAACATGGTGAATCCGCAAACATGGAAGGCGATGCACTACCATCTCCGCCGCGAGCAGTATCCCCCGAGCAGCATCTTCGTGCGGAAGGCGCCGCTTTTGTGGCAGTTCAAGCATTTCGCGCTGTATTTTCGAGACCAGTTCCAGATGATTGGGAATGCCAGGCTGGGCATTTTTAACATGGCTCAGGCGCTGACTGCGATTCCGATCGTTCTGGGGCTTCTCGGAATCGTGACCAATTTCGTTCGCGAGCGCAAGGTCTGGGTTTTGAATTTCACCAACTTCCTCGTCAACTCTCTCGGGCTCATCATCTATTTGAACTTCTCCGCGAACGAGGTCCGCGACCGGGATTATTTCTATGGTGGAGCGTTTTTCTTCTTCGCGATCTTCATAGGCATCGGCGTGACCTCGCTCCTGGTCGGCATAGCGGAGCATTTCAGGGGTAGGGAGAAAAAGGCCGCGGCGTGCGTCGTTACAGTCGGGATTCTCTGTCTGTTTCTGTCGATTCTCCCGGCCCGGCACAACTGGTTCACGCACGACAGATCCCGCTATTACATCGCCCAGGATTACGCGTACAACATGCTCTCGGAGCTCGAGCCCAATGCGATCATTTTCACAGGCGGAGATAACGACACTTATCCGTTGTGGTTCATACAGAACGTGGAGCACTATCGCACCGACGTGCGCGTCATTGTGCTCACGTTGTTGAATACCGACTGGTACGTCGAGGAGCTGAGGGACCGGGATCCGAAGGTTCCAATAACGTTCACCAATGAAGAGATCGAACGGCTGCGTCCGATCGCCCTCAAGGACGGCGGCGTTGCGTACAACGATGACATCATGGTTCAGCACATCATCCAAACGGCCGAATGGAAACGCCCTATCTATTTTGCGACGAGCGTTGCCCAGGGAAAATGGAAGCCTTATGAGAGATACCTCGAAACGCAAGGGCTGGTTCTGCGGCTCGTGCCGTATCAGGGTGATCGAATGATCAACACTTTTCTAATGGAACGGTGTCTGGGGGAGATCTTCAGGTTCCGCGGGCTCCTCACGAGCGACTGGCGGGCCGACAGCACGATCTATCATGAAAAGGATCTCAACGTAACGCTCAACAACTACGGTGTCGCGGCGGCCGAGCTGGGAAACGCGATGGCTCGGGAGAAGAACTACGCCGGGGCGGCGAAATGGATGGAAGTCGCG
Organism: Candidatus Krumholzibacteriia bacterium; assembly: GCA_028706585.1. Lineage (GTDB taxonomy): Bacteria > Krumholzibacteriota > Krumholzibacteriia > Krumholzibacteriales > Krumholzibacteriaceae > SSS58A. The sequence goes on from JAQTVX010000020.1 coordinate 14,805, forward strand.
CTCCAATTCGCGCCGAGGCTCAAGCCGGCGAACGTCATGCTGGGAACGTACTATTTTCTGAACAATCGGCGTGAAGAGGCGATTGCGCATTATCGGCGAGTGACCCGACTCTACCCGGGCGAAGCCGAATACTGGCTGAGGCTCGCGTGGGTGTACTCGCAGGATCAACCCGATCTGGGGCTGCGCACGATCGACGAGGCATTGGCGCACGTCCCCGATGAGCGGCAGATATATATCGATGGGTTCCGCTACGCTGCACGGGCAGGCAGAACGGACGTTGCCAAGGGCTACATCCGGAAGTGGCTGGAGAGGCATCCGAACGACGGCGATATGCGCGGCGTTCTCGATGACGCGGACAGCTTGATCCGGTCGAATTTCGGCGTCTCTCCCGGCCGTGGAGAAAGCGGCAAGGCCGACGACTAGGGACCATTCTCCTCTGGCGGCAGGGATTTCATATGCAATAGATGCGGGTGCGCTGCCGCGGGCTCGAGCCCGGACGCCGTGCCGCGTCCGGTTCAGAAAGTGCTTTCCTATTTCATGGATTTTTTGTAGTTTAAACGAGTTCCATCGGTTGGGCCCTTGCGATTACGAGGTAACGTCGGGATGTCTGAAAAGTCATTGAGCAGGATCCTCGCCCTGTTCGTATTCCTCGTTCCCCTCATCGTTTATGTTCTCACGATGGCGGCGTCGCTGTCGTTCTGGGACAGTGGCGAGTTCATATCGGTGTCATACATACTGGGTATTCCGCATTCTCCGGGCACGCCTCTGTACGTATTGGTGGGGCGCGTGTTCACGATGCTTCCGCTGCCGATGAGCGTGG
>JAQTVX010000247.1 GCA_028706585.1 Candidatus Krumholzibacteriia bacterium
GCGGGGAACGACCGCGAGAGAGATTCTCGTCGGGAGCCTCTACGGCCTCATAGCCATGGTGACCGTGACGTTCGGAATCGTCCTCGCGAAGCCGGTTCTCAACCGCACGCCGGTCTTATGGGCTACGACGATGCGCCAGATCGGGGCGCTCATAGTGATGATCCCCGCCGCGCTCATCCTGCCGGAGCGCCGCGAGATATTCGGCCTGTTCCGGCCCGCGCGGAACTGGAAGTTCTCCGTGCCGGCCACGCTGCTCGGCTCGTACCTGGCGCTCATGTTCTGGATAGCCGGGATGAAATACTCGCTCGCGGGGCCGGCTGCGATTCTCAATCAGACGAGCTCGATCTACGTTCTGATATTCGCCTCTATATTTCTCAAGGAGCCGTTTACCGTGCGGAAGGTGATCGCGTCCGTGCTCGCTATCGGCGGGATCGCAATGGTGACGCTCGGGTAGGCGGGCCGATCCCTATTGCCGGGCCTCCGAGCGCCGCCGTGACAGCATCCGCACCGCCTCCACGATCAGCCACACGCTCAAAACGAGGAGAACGGATCCGCAGACGCCCGAGATGGTCACGTCGGGCGCCGGGCGCGTCCCCGATGCGACGGACTCGAGCCACGGCGCGATCTGGAGCCCCAGCGACCATAGCGTCATGACCAGCATGAACGCCATCGGGATGAGCGTGAAGACGGCGTTTTTCCCCGTCTTGATGAGCCAGACCGACACCGCGAGAAGCGTGAGGCTCGCGAGCAGCTGGTTGCTCGTTCCGAAAATCGGCCATGCCACGAGATACGCCTTCTCACGGGCGAGCATTAGAAACGCGGCCGGCACGATCAGCGTGATGAAGGTCGCCGCGATCCTGCCCGGCCACGACGCCCATCCGAAAAGCTCCTGCAGGATGTAGCGCGCGAGGCGGGTGCAGACGTCGAGCGTATCGTAAACGAAGGTCGAGAATGCCAATAGCGCAAAGGCGAGGGCGAGGTTGAAATTGATTCCTATGAGCCCCATGTAGTTGGCGAGCCCCTTGCCGTATATGATGTTCGGATCGTCCTTGAGCGATTCGGCCCCTTTCGGGATGAACATCACCGTCGCGAGCGCGAGCACGGCGACGAGTCCCTCGAGTATCATCGCGCCGTAGCCGACGGGGCGCGTGTCGGACTCGCGGCAGATCTGCTTCGACGTCGTGCCCGATGCGACGATGCCGTGGAAACCGGAGCACGCGCCGCAGGCGACCGTTATGAAGAGAATCGGGATCAGCGACTTGCCGTTCGCGAGGCTGTGAAGGCCCTCGACGTTCAGGGCCGGGTACTCGATCCGGAAGCCGCCAAAGAGGGCGCCGATAAGCGCGATAGCCATCGTTATGTAGAGAAACCAGCCGCCCAGATACCCGCGGGGCTGGAGCAGCAGCCACATCGGCAGAAGGCTCGCGATGAAGCAGTACGCGAGGAGTATGAGTTCCCACTGCTTGACGCCTACTCCGACGAGCGCAGTGACGATGGGCCCAGGCAGGCGCGTGCCGAGCCAGATGACGAGAAGGACGAGCGGAATGAAGACGGCCGTCGCGCGGCCGAGCCCCATTTTCATCTTGAAGAGCACGATCCCCATGAGAATTCCGAGCAGCAGGTACAGGAACGAGCTCACCGCTACGCCCGGTCCGAACGCGTTATCCTTCATCACGGACGTGAAAGTCTGCGCGGTGATGTCGGTGAATGCAATGACGACGTAGACGAGGGCGAGCCACACGAAGATGAGAAACAGTATCTGGGACGTGCGGGACATGTACCGCTTCACAATCTCGCCGATGGAGGCCGCCTTGTGGCGCACCGAAGCGACGAGGCTCGTGAAGTCGTGCACCCCGCCTATGAATATGGATCCGAGGAGAATCCAGAGGAGCGCCGGCAGCCAGCCGAACCAGAGGCAGGCGAGGATGGGTCCGACGATGGGACCGGCGGCGGCGATCGCCGAGAAATGCTGGCCCAGCAGCAGCGAGGCCTTCGCCGGGACGTAGTCGACTCCGTCCTGCATCTCGCAGGCGGGCGTGGGTCTCGAGTCGTCGAGCCCGAGCCATCGCGAGACGAGGCGGCCGTAGGCGAAGTATCCCGCGGCCAACACGACGATCGATATCAATACGACGATTGCAATCATGCTTGTTCTCGTCCGGCAAGCCGTGCCGTATGGACGACTATTATACATGAATGGTAATGTCGGTCAAAAGACCAATTTGGGAATCCGATATGCATGAGATTTCGTGAACGGCACACTTTCGGCAGGATCGCCTCTTGTGCTATTATGAGGGTCTAGGAAACTCTTGCGCAGCTCGAATCAAGGAGGACCCGCATGCCTTTTTCCGCTATCGTGAGGAAGGGTAGTCTACTACTCGCGCTCCTCGTATGCCTCGCACCGCCTGTCTCGGCGCAGATCGAGGACCAGATCGCGGCTTACACTGGCGCGAATGCAAAGGGCTATTTGCAACCCCTGGCCAAAGCGATCGGCTCGGACTTCAACAGCGGCATCTTCCGCTCGGCCTCGATCCCTCACATGCGGCCGACCTTGAGGCTCGAGATCCTGGCCATGAGCGCGTTCTTCGGGGACGACGACCAGAGCTTTCGTGCCGTCACGGAGCAAGGATTCAGCCCGAAGCAGTACGCCTCGGCGCCCACCGTGGTCGGCTCCGAAAAGGCGCTGCTCATCGAGGGGGACGGGGGGACGACCTACGCATTTCCGGGCGGCTTCGACCTCCATTCATTCGCCCTCGCCGTGCCGCAGCTCCGGGTAGGAGGCATCTTCGGCACGGAGGCGATATTCCGATACTTCGCCGTGCAAATAGGGAACGAAGACATCGGCGATCTGAGCCTCTTCGGCTTCGGGCTCAAGCACAGCATCTCGCAGTACGTGCCGGCGGCGCTCCCCGTGGACCTGTCGGCCGGATTCTTCTGGCAGCGCTTCTCGATAGAGAAGGGCGAGGAGAGCGAGACAAGAGGAGACTTCATTGAATCGAATGCCCTTTCAATCGGCGTTCAGGCAAGCAGGAAACTCGCGTTCTTTCTGGTGCCGTACACGGGGCTCTCGTACGACACGCATTCCATGGACGTCTCCTATGAGACCGGGTCGGAAGGCGAGAAAGAGGCGGTCGATGTGCATTTCGACAAGACGGGCACGATGCGTTTCACGCTCGGCCTCATGCTCAATCTGCCGGGCCTGAACGCATTTGGCGAATTCAATCTCGCGAGCCAGAGCAGCATCGCGTTCGGCGTTGGGCTGGGCTTCTAGCGGCGAAAGTCGGGCTTCAATCGACAGGGAGCGTATGAAACATGAAGGCAATAAATAGAAATGCGGCGCTCATCCTCCTCGCGGCGGCTCTCCTCGCCGCTTCGAGCAGCTGCGTCATGGAGGACCGGACGGTGGAGTTCGTCATAACCCAGGAGAGCTGCGCACAGTTCGAGATAGATTCTCCGATTGCCAGCTTCGGGGACGTGGCGGTGGTATTTCTCGCCGATGAGATCGGCAGCACTCTGGACGACAACGACGCGGCGCGCGAGGACATCGTGACGGCCCGGATCGTGAGCCTCTCGTACCGCGTGACGGAGTTCGACCAAACTACCGATTGGGCGATCACAGGCTCGATCACGGTCGAGCGGCAGGACGTCTCCGACGGTCCGGGGACGCTCATAGACTATATCGATCAATCGGTTCAGGAAGCGCTTGCGAAAAAGATCCAGGCGAGCCTCAACGAGGACGGCGTG
>JAQTVX010000248.1 GCA_028706585.1 Candidatus Krumholzibacteriia bacterium
CTTCTCCGAGCACCTCGCGAAGTCCATCGAGTACTTCGAAAAGGCGTGCCGACTTTCCCGCAAAGACGAGGAAACGCTCGTCAACCTCGCCTTCCTGCACTCCTTCCGCCAGATGCACCAGACCGGACTCAAATACGGCACGCGTGCGGTCATGTGCAATCCACGGAGCTCGAAAGCCCACCTCGTCTGCGGCATGCTCTACACCGAAAACAAGGATTTCCAAAAAGCCGAGAAGGAATTCTCGACGGCCTTTCTCCTCATGTCGGAGGAGGACCGGAAACCGTATGAGGATATATCGCCTCTTCTCTCCCCCGACGAGCGCGACCTCTACCTGAGCTCGTCGAGCATGAAGAAACAGGACTGGAATCGCCGATTCTGGGCGGAATGCGATCCGACGCCCGCCACGGAAACAAACGAGCGCCGGCTCGAGCACTTAGCAAGGGTTGTTATCGCGGATCTGGCTCTATCCGATGAACGCCGCGACGTGAAGGGAACCGATACGGATCGTTCGGCGGCGCTGATCCGCTTCGGTCTTCCCGACAAGAAACTCTACGATCTCGGCGGAGGCACATCAGGCGGCTGGATCGTTTGGCAGTACGAGGGCCCGGGCGGATCGTTCAACCTCTATTTCAACGACGAGTTCCTGAACGGCGATTACCACTTCCCCATAAGCGACAGCTATGGAGAGGTTTCGAGAAATCTGCTGAACACCGTTCCGCAGCGATACGAATATCCGATCGAGTTCGCTCCATTTTCCATCAGCATCCAAATCGCGGAGCGGCGTGGCACCGAGGATCGCACGCGGCTGGAGTTCTCGGTGGCGATTCCCGATTCCATCAGACAGTCGAAGAGCCAATCATGGGATCTGTACGTCACATTCTTCGATTCGGAGTGGAACCGGTTCTCGCGCGACAGGATCACGCTCAAACCTGACAGCCTGCAGACAATCGAAAAGAGCAGCGGCCGATACCTCGTTTCCAATTTCTGCCTGGAGATGCTTCCGCGCGCGCTCGGCTGCACGTGCATAGTCGAGCTCGTCCTCGACAAGGATCTGCGCAAGGCCACCCGCAGATATCCTCTCGATATCCGCGAAATGCACGGCACATCGCTCAGGCTGAGCGACATCAAGCTCATGCTTCCGGACTCCTCGGGCGCTTGTTCGACCGTGCTCGATCCCCTTCCCCTCTATCGCGAAAAGGGGAAGTTCTGCCTCTCGTACGAGGCCTACAACCTGCGGCTCGACGAGAACGGTGAATCCCGCTACCGCCTGACCTATTCCATCCGCAGCCCGGAACACAAGGACGATCAGACCCCCGCCAGCCTCAGAAAAACGCTCTCCTATATGTGGTCGAGCGTGACCGTTGACAAGCCCACTGGGAAACCCTACATCGAAAGCAGCATAGAGCAGCGCGCGCATGCGAGCGTCGTATCCGACGCTCTGCAGATCGATATCGAAGCCCTGCAATCGGGCACATACATGCTGTACATTTCAGTGGAAGATCTTGCAAACGGTGCCGTCGCGAGCGAGAGCAGACTCTTCACAATCAGCGAGTGAACTGCACTCCGACCCGCGCGAAAGTGGGAATTTCCTTCCCTGGCTTGGTGGTTTCATCCGATTCCGAATCGTCGGACATCAGCACGATGACCGAGTAGGCGACAACGGCCGTGATGATGCCGAATACCACGAGCTGCTTGACCATTCCGGGACCCTTATCCTCTTCCACCTGCACGTCGAACGTCTCCGTGGTGTCGTCCCCCACGGAAAGATAGTTCATGGACAAAGCCCCGGCCGCCGATGGCGCTGCGCTCGTGAGATCGAGCGGACGCAGCGTCAGCTTTTCAACGGCTTCGGCGCACGGCCTGGCGAAGACGCTCTCCGCGCCGGCTTGCTGCGCGGAGACAAGCGTCCCTATGACCCACAGGATCAGAATGCTCCTTGCGATTGCACCGGTATTCATGGACCTATCACTCTCCCGCGTCGTTCCCTTCCCACCGCTCGTGCATGATGATCTCCTCGAGCGGCTTCCTAGGCACCGCCATACGTTCATTCTTCGGGTACCCGACCGGCGTTAGCGCGACGATCTTGACCTCTTCGGGCACTCCGAGAATCGCCCTGACCTCTTCCTCGATGAACGCGCCGATCCAGCACGTTCCGAGTCCCTCAGCGGTCGCGGCAAGCATCAGATGCTCGAGCGCTATGCCTATATCGACGGGCAGACTGTTCCAATAGCCCCCCATCTTCTGGTAGGCGAGATTCTCCCGTCCGCAAACTGCAATGACGACTGGCGCTTCCCCCACGCAACCCTGTCCCTTGCACGCACCGACGAGCTTTCCTCGCGTGCCCGGATCGGTGATGACAATGAAAGTCCACGGCTGCCCGTTTTTTCCGGACGGCGCGAGGCGCGCGGCGTCGAGAATCCGCTTCAACTTCTCATCCTCCACCGGGTTCGCCCGATAGCTCCGTACGCTCGTCCTCGTCTTGATAGCCTCGTAAATGTCCATACAATCCCCCTCTTTGTGATTAAATATAACATCGGCCCCGGGAAAAAACCAGCCCAACCGGACCCCCGCCAACGAGCTGGTATTCTTGCAATCGATGCGGACCGACAGTATACTTACCTATGGAACACACGAATCGAATCGGGGTATCATCGCGCTCGTAGGCCAAGAGACCGGCCGGAAACTTCCCATGAAGGATGCGAACAGAAACAGCTTACGGGTTCGAAACACCCCGAGGCAATGGGCGTTCATCGTAGCCATCGTGCTGATTCTCCACGCCGGGCTATTGCTGTTCTTCAAGCCCCGCTATCTCGAGGTTTTCAAGACACAGGCTCCTCCCGGCGAGGATACAGGCGGCCGCTATCCATTCCTCGAAAATCCGTTCCATGTCTATTCGCTCTCTATCGAGCCTCGCTCGGAGGCACACGTAGGCGGTAGTGAACCGAAAGAGATATCGGATTCGGGAGAAGAGGCGGAAAACGCCAATGCACTCGGCGAGCCTGAATCGGAGATGATACCGATCCAGGGAGGAGGAGGCGGATGGGGCGCCGGTTCGACGCCTCGCAACGGCACGGTAGAGCCCAAGCCGCTCTACATACCATGGCCCAAGTATCCCCAGGGAATCAAGCAGATCTCTCAGGGGAGCGTCGAGCTCCTGCTCCTCATAAACGAAAGAGGGGAAGTCGCGGATATCAAGGTTACCCGGGAACTTCCCCTCTCGGAGCTCAACGAGATCGCCGTCGAGGCCGCCCGGAAGATCCGCTTCACTCCGGGCACGGAACGTGGAATCCGCAAATCGATGTGGGTGCGTCTCGCAATCGGCTTTCAGCCCCGTTGAGGCCAGCGGCACTCTTACTCGAACATCGACTTTATGGCTGACCAGGTCGCCGCCTGGGTCCCGATGGGACAAGTCTTGAGCTTCAGAAGGCAGCTGCCCTCCACGAAGTCATCTGCCCAGTTCGCCGGATCGCTGTTCGCGAAATCGCCGTTGTAAGAGCCGCCTCCGCAATAAGTCGCAAACTCCCCGGTCCCGTACTTCATGACGATCAGGGTGCCGGAGAACTCGCCGGAATCTCGTTCCTCCAAATCGAGCACGCCGTTCATATTCTCATCCACGTACGTCACTACGACGACAAGCGTCCCGTGCATCATGCCGTTCGTAGAATGCTCGATCTCCCATTCCGGCTTCGTCCCGCATGAGTACTCGTCAAAAACGCCCGTCCAGCTATACGAGGTCG
>JAQTVX010000249.1 GCA_028706585.1 Candidatus Krumholzibacteriia bacterium
AGAGGATCATCGCCGTGACGGATCGCGAGTCTGGGGTCCTCCGGAAAATGGCGGAGAGGGAATCCTGGCCGAGCTTCCCGGTGCCCGCCGGCGTCGGGGGACGATTCAGCGTTCTTTCCGCCGTCGGCCTTCTCCCCTGCGCCACAGCGGGGATCCCAGTGGGCGACGTGATCGACGGCGCCGCCGCGGCGCTCGGGCGCTTCACGAAGGACGATGCGCGCAACGAGGCGGTTCACTACGCTACAATCAGACGCCTTCTATACCTCAAGGGAATCACGATCGAGGTCCTTTCGACCTTCCATCCCGAGCTCGCGTCGTTCTGCGAATGGTGGAAACAGCTCGCCGGCGAATCGGAGGGAAAGGGCGGCGGGGGGCTGTTTCCCGCCGCGGCGATCATGAGCACCGATCTCCACTCCCTCGGCCAGTACCTTCAGGACGGATCGCGCGCCATCCTCGAGACGTTTCTCGCCGCCGGGGAGCCGCGCGCGGAAATATCGATACCTCCCGACGAGGAGAACCTCGATGGGTTGAACTACGTCGCGGGAGAGCGCCTCGCCGCTGTGAACCGGAAGGCCCTCGAGGGCACCCGCGAGGCTCATGCGGCGGGCGGCATTCCCGTTCTCACGATCGAAACGGGATCGATCGCGCCAGGCTCGATAGGAGAGCTCTTCACGTTCTTCGAGGTCGCGATCGCGATATCGGCGCGCCTGGGGGGCGTCAACCCGTTCGATCAGCCCGGGGTCGAGGAATACAAGAGAAGAATTTCTAAGCTTCTCGGAAAGCCGGAGCAACCATGAACCGCAGGCTCGCGCAAACGCTCGCTTTCGCGCTCGCCGCTATACCCGTCATGATCCTCGCGTGCTCGCCGAAAGAGCCGTATACGAAAGAGACCTTCGTTATGGGAACTGAGGCGTGGGTGACAATCGACGGCATGGACTCTCCCGACGCCGAGCGCGCTGTGGAGGCGGCCTTCCGCGAGATGTACCGCATCGAGAGCGTTATGAGCAACTGGAGGTCGAAGAGCGAGATCAGCCGCCTCAACGCGGGATCGAACGGAGCACCGCTCGAAGTCTCTGGCGAGCTCTTCTCTCTCGTCGATAGCTCCCTGTCCTATGCCCGAGCCACCTCCGGCGCATTCGACGTGACGGTGCGCCCGCTCGTTCTCCTTTGGGGATTCCAGGGGGAAGAGACGAAGCTCCCCACCGACGAAGACATCGCGCGTGCACTGGAGCGCGTGGGATTCGCGAAGATCTCGCTCGACTCGTCGAAATCGACCGTAATGCTCCCGCGAGGCATGCAGATCGACCTCGCCGGCGTGGCGAAGGGCTACGCCGTCGACCGATGCGTGGCCGTGCTCAAGGGGCTCGGCGTGAGGAACGCGCTTGTCAACCTCGGCGGCAATATCTACGCGATCGGCTCGCCCCGCGGCGAACAGGGCTGGAAGATCGGGATCCGCGATCCCGAGGGCGGCGCGAGAACCGTTGGGTCGTTCTTCCTCAGGGACCAGGCGGTCGCGACATCGGCCAACTACGAGAACTTCATCGAAATCGATGGAAAACGTTACGGCCACGTCATCGATCCGCGAACGGGGCACCCGGTCTCCACGGTGCTGAGCGCCACGGTCGTGGCGCCGACCGGGCTCGCTTCGGACGCGCTGTCGACGGGGCTGTTCGTCCTCGGACCGGACGCGGCAAAGGCAGTTGTCGAACGACTGGGCAACGTCGCGGTCCTCTTCGCCGTTCGCGACGCAAACGGCGTCTCGTACCGGACCGCCGGACGATTCGACCGACGGCTCGAGCTGGAACACGCCTATTTAGACAGTGATCCAACTAATAGGAGGTGAATCCACATGATCAGAAAAGAAATCAGGCTTCCCGTGCTGGCTATCGTTCTGCTCTCATTCGGCGGCTGGCTGCTCCACGTCAGGATCCATCCGGTCTCCTTCGATCCCGCCAGTCCATCGAACCCGGCCTTCTTCGTGCCGTTCATCGTGGGCCTTCTCGGCATCGTCGCCGTGCCGCTTCTCCTCAACTTCCGCAGCACATTCGTCGTCGGCTACCTCATGAACGGCATTGGCGTCATCATCGGCACGCTCGCGATGACCGCATTCAGCGTCGACAAGCTGCCGTCCCCACTCACGCCGCAAGGCATCCTGACGGGCACGCTGCTGGCCGATATCCTGATCCTCTTCCCGAAGCTCTTCCTCGGGCAAGTTGTCCTTCTGCATTACTATCCGAACGGGATGGGGAGAATGTTCACCGCGTTCTGGTGGACGAGGCACTTCGTTTACCTGGGCGTAGTCTTTGCGCTCGGGGCCATTCTGTGGAGGTAGCGTCGTGAAGCACTTTGTCAGGGGTCGTATCGGCTGGTGGATCCTGCACGCAGCGGCGATCACGCTGGCGTTTTCACTCGGGCACCTGGTGCGCTTCTAGCGCCTTTCCGCCGCCTCGTCGGCACGCTCGCCGAACCAGCCGCGGAAGATCATGCAGCTCGCGCAGTCGTGCTCCTTGCGGAAAGCGGGCGTTCTGCCGGCTCGCTTGGCCATATAGATCTCGAGGCGGTTCATTCCCCCGAGCATGGTTCCGAGGAGTATGAATGCCCCGGGCGGGAGAATGATCAATAGAAACGGCACGTACGCCTGTCCCATTACATGCGCGCCGAAGATCGTGCCGCTGCCGAGTATCTCGCGAATAGATCCTATCAGAACGATCGAAATGGTGAACCCCAAGCCCATTCCGAGACCGTCGAGCATCGAATAGAACACGCCGTTCTTCTGCGCGTACGCCTCCGCCCTTCCCATGATGATGCAGTTCACCACTATGAGCGGAATGAAGATGCCCAGCGCCTTGTGAAGGGTATGGAAGTAGGCGTTCATGACCAGATCGACGACCGTGACGAAGGTCGCGATGATGACGATGTAGCCGGGGATGCGGATCTTCTTCGGAATGAAGTTGCGCAGCGCCGATATCATCACGTTCGAGCCGACCAGCACGAACGTCGCGGCGAGCCCCATGCCGATTCCGTTGTTGGCGCACGTCGTAATGGCGAGCGTCGGGCACATGCCGAGAACGATCCGGAATATAGGATTCTCGGCCCAGAGGCCCTTGGTGAACTCCTTCATCGCACCCATCAAGGTCTCCCCCCGCAGCCGGTCTCATCGCCGGTCTGCGTTTCCGATCCGGCAGGCTTCTTCCCCGCCGGCTTCGCTCCGGCGCCGCCCTTGGGAGCGCCGAACACCTCGGTCCGGTGCGCATCCAGGAACTCGAGCCCGTTCGCAATGGCCGACGTGACAGCGCGCGACGAGATGGTCGCTCCGGTGATCTGCTTGAAGGTGCCGCCGTCCTTCACGACGCTCCAGCTCGCCGGATCCTTGATGCTCTTTCCGATGAACTGACCCTTGAACGCCGGCGTCGCGATCTTGCTCCCGAGACCGGGCGTCTCCGCGTGCTTGAGTATCTCGAGGCCCGTGACTACGCCCCCAGTGTCGACTCCGACCATCATCTCGATATCGCCCGAATAGCCGTTCGGGGCGACGACGGCGAAAGCGGCGCCGACGCTCACTCCGCCTTTCTTGCCCACGAAGAACGTTATCTCCGCTTGCCTGTCCTTATCCTTTATCGTGACCGCATCCTTGACGAGATCGTTATCGGACACCGGCATAACGATCTTCATGGCATCCATCTTCTCCGCGGCGAGCGACTTCTTGATCGGAGCCTCCGTCTTCTGATCCACG
>JAQTVX010000250.1 GCA_028706585.1 Candidatus Krumholzibacteriia bacterium
CCTTCGGGAAGCTTGTCCAGATCGGCGTGCGAAGCTACTCGAGCGAGGAGAGGGATTTCGTCCGCGGCTGCGCGGGTACGAGGATCTTCGGGTGGTGGAACGAGGGCGCGTGGGAAGCGATTCGTCGGCTGCCGGACCCGGTGTACCTTTCGATCGATTTCGACGCGGTCGATCCATCCATTCTCCGCGCCGTGGGCACTCCCGAGCCCGGCGGTCTCCAGTGGGATGAATTGATGGACCTGCTGTCGTTCGTGTTCGAAGAGAAGCGAGTCGTGGCAATGGACGCGGTCGAGCTCAGCCCGGCGCCGAACGACGAGACCTCCAATTTCATAGCTGCCAAGATCGTTTACGAAGCGATATCGAGATACTTGCGGAAGGAGTTGCACCGTGAAGGGTAAATATCTCATGAGCCCGACGAGGCCGATCGAGCTCAAGAGCGGCATGACATGCGACGAGCTGCTGGCCGGCCTGGAAGGGTGCAGCTTCCAGGCGCGTGGGCTCGCGGCGGCGGCACGCATCTGGACCGAGGCGCTCGACGAGGACATCATCGTATGGCTGGGGCTCGCCGGGGCTCTGGTGCCCGCGGGGATGCGGAAGGTGCTCGTCATGCTCATGGAGCGGAGACTCATCGACGTCGTCGTGTCTACGGGAGCCAACCTCTATCACGATTTCTACGAAACGGCGGGAAGCTGCCATTTTCTCGGCTCTCCGAACGTCGACGACAGGGAGCTCCGCGACGAGAAGGTAGATCGGATCTACGATACCTTCGCGGACGAAGAGGGATTCATGAGCCTCGACAAGCAGATCGGAAAATGGGCGATGAAGTCGCTGGAGGAGCGTCCTTACACGACGAGGGAGTTTCTCCATCTTCTCGGCAAGGAGGCGAACCGCGTGTCGAAGGGGCAGCAGGGCATTCTCAGCACCGCGTATCGGACCGGAGTGCCGGTCTACTGCCCTGCGATCGGCGATTCCTCGATCGGCATCGGGCTCGCGGAGCGCACCCCGAAGGTCATGTTCGACATGATCGGCGACGTCGAGGAGACGGCGCGCATCGCGGCGATGAAGCCTACGATGGTGATATACCTGGGCGGCGGCACGCCGAAGAACTTCATACAGCAGACCGAGGTTACGAACAACATCCTCGGCCGGCCCGTCGACGGGCACCGCTACGCGGTCCAGTTCGTGGCCGACCCGCCGCATTGGGGCGGTCTGAGCGGATGCACGTTCGATGAGGCCATCTCGTGGGGGAAGATCGCGGTCGACGCGAAGCAGGTTTCCGTTCTCTGCGACGCCGCGCTCGCGCTGCCGCTCGTGGCGGCGGCGGTGCTCACGCGGCGGGAAGGCAGGAAGCGGCCGAGCGTACCTGAGTTCAAGTTCTAGGCGGTGCGTCCGCGGGAGCGAGTCGTTCCCCGCGGAGCGCCGGTGACCGTGGAACGATGTGCGGGGAGGTTGGGATGATTGCGGAGATTCGTTCCGGTGCGGTGGTGGGGATCGACGGGTTCGGGGTCACGGTAGAGATCGATCTGGCCACTGGGCTTCCATCATTCACCATAGTTGGATTACCGAACGCGGCCGTGCGTGAGAGCCGCGAGCGCGTCACGTCGGCCATCAAGAACAACGGTTTCAAGTTTCCCCAGAAACGGATCACGGTGAATCTGGCCCCGGCCGACGTCCGCAAGGAAGGGGCGGCATTCGATCTGCCGATAGCGATCGGCATCCTCGCCGCCAGCGGCCAGACGGGGGCCTCGATGTCCGCGCAATCGGTCATCCTCGGCGAGCTCGCGCTAGACGGGCGCCTGAAGCCGGTCAGAGGCGTGCTTCCGATCGCGCTGCACGCTCGCGAACGCGGCTGCGGCCGCGTGCTCGTGCCGGACGCGAACGCGCACGAGGCGGCCGTGGTGAAGGGGATCGACGTCGCGCCATGCTCCGATCTGCGCGAGGCTCTCCGCATTCTCGAGGGGGGAACGCCGCGCGCCGTAGCGGCGGGAACGGCGCAGGGCCTGAGGCCACGCTGCCCGGATCTCGACTATGCGCAGGTTCTTGGCCAGCACGCGGCGAAGCGCGCGATGCAGATCGCGGCGGCCGGAGGCCATCACGTCATCATGATCGGCCCCCCCGGATCCGGGAAGACGATGCTCGCGAGGAGGCTTCCGTCGATACTTCCTGCCCTCGACGACGACGAGGCGCTCGAGAACGCCAAGATCATGAGCGTCGTCGGAAGCGGAGGCGGCTCCGTGCTGACCTATGAGCGTCCGTTCCGTTCGCCGCACCATTCGGCGAGCGACGCGGGACTCATAGGCGGTGGGAGGGGCGCCGCCTGCGGCGAAATCACGATCGCGCACAACGGGATTCTCTTCCTCGACGAGCTCACCGAGTTCAAGCGCAACGTGCTCGAGTGCCTCAGACAACCGCTCGAGGAGGGACGGATCGTCATCGCGCGGGCCAACGCCTCGTGCAGCTATCCCGCGCGCTTTCAGCTCGTCGCCGCGATGAATCCGTGCCCGTGCGGGTATTCCGGCACTCTCGGTCAGCCCTGCCGCTGCTCGCCGCTCGCGATCAGGCGGTACCTGTCCAAGATCTCGGGGCCGCTCATCGACCGCATCGCGATCTATGTCCCGGTCAAGCCCGTCGAGCCGGGCGATCTGGATGGGGGCTCCGGCGACGTGGGCACGGACTCCGGGGAGATGCTCCGCGGCGTGCTCCGGGCCGTGGAGATGCAACACGGGCGCTTCGGAAGCGGGGGCGGCGTCAAGCGGAACGCCGATATGCCGGTGTCCGATATAGGCGGCCTGTGCGCTATGGATGGGGAGGCGCGCGAGCTGCTGGCGGCAGCTCAGCGGAGGCTGCTGTTCAGCGCGCGATCGAGGCGGAACATCGTACAGGTCGCGCGCACGATCGCCGATCTGGATTCAGCCGAAGCTGTGGCGGCGCGGCACCTCGCCGAAGCGGTGCAGTACCGCGTGCCGAGGTTTCTGGAGGAGAGCTGAGAGACAAGCGCGGGGGCCCCGATAACCGCGCCCCTAGATCTGCCGCCCGTGGAGCACCTCATGCGCTATGATGAGGCGCTGGATCTCGCTCGTTCCCTCGAAGAGCCTGTTGATGCGGGAGTCGCGGTACATCCGCTCTATCGGGTATTCCCGGATAAAGCCGTATCCGCCGTGAACCTGGAGCGCTGTATCGACGATCCTGTCGAGAGCCTCCGAGCAGTAGAGCTTCACCATGGAGGATTCCTTGGTCACGTCGAGTTTCTGGTCGTACATCCACGCGGTGCGGTAGACGATCGATTCCATGTTGTAGAGCTCGGTCGCCATGTCGGCGATCATCCACTGGATTGCCTGGTTCTGGGATATCTTGTGGCCGAACTGGCTCCGCTCCTTCGAATGGGCGACGGCGAGCGCGAGCGCCTCGCGGGCCGCGCCGAGGGCCGCCGCGCCGAGTCCGAGACGTCCGCAGGCGAGGATGCGCATTCCGACGACGACCCCCCTGCCCGCGCGGCCGAGGAGGTTCTCATTCGGCACCTTTACGTCCTCGAAGATGAGCTCCGCCGTCTCCGAGCCGCGGATGCCCATCTTGTGCTCGATCTTCCCGATCGAAAACCCGGGAGACGCTTTTTCAACGATGAAGGTAGAGACCTTTCCGTCGTTCTTGCCTCCCCTGTGCCGCGCGAAGACGGTGAACGTATCCGCGAAGCTCCCGTTTGTGATGAAGGTCTTGCGTCCGTTG
>JAQTVX010000251.1 GCA_028706585.1 Candidatus Krumholzibacteriia bacterium
GATGCGTGTCCGTTCAAGGTTGAATTCGCCGACTTCATACGTGAGCTTCGTATCGGACGCGACGATTACGCCGACGTGCGCGGTGGGATCATTCGGCTCTACGCGCGCAAACAGGCGGCATCGAAGACGCCCATGAGCTGGAAGGTTCGACACGGCTGGCTCGATAAATCGCTGGAGGTGAACGGAAGCAGCGAGATCGCCGTCTTCGCGGGGTGCCTGGCACTTTTCGACGCGATTTCAGGGCCCTCCTGCGAGGAGAGCTTCGGCGGCATGGCGAAAGCCGCGGTGCGTCTTCTCAACAGGCTCGGCGTCTCTCCGATCGTTCTCGAGGATGAGCGCTGCTGCGGCAGGGATTTGTTCGACATCGGCGAGCGCGAGGCGTTCGAAGCGCTCGCCCGCCACAACGTCGCCGAGATCGGGAAGTCGAAGGCGAAGAAGGTCCTGACCATATGTCCCGAATGCGCGTTCACACTGAAGGACACGTACGCGAAGTCGCTCGGCGAGATGCCGTTCGAGGTGCAGCACATAAGCGAGTATCTCGCCAAAAGCATCGATGCGCTCGATTTCAGGACGGGCGAGGAGAGGTTCGCCTTTCATGACCCGTGCTACCTGTGCCGCTATCTCGGCGTGAGCGAGGCTCCGAGGAAGATTCTCGCCGCTCTCTCATCGCGAAAACCCGTCGAGCTCGATAGGACTGGTTCTGCCGCTCCATGCTGCGGAGCGGGTTCGTGGGTGAACCATGGGCCGCATACGCGCACGGCCGTGGATGAACGTCTCAAGGAGGCTGCGAGATGCGGCGCCGACGTGCTCGTAACGGCGTGTCCGAAGTGTACATTGCTCTACTCGGAAGTCAGCCCGGCCTGCTCATGGAAGCAGTCGCCGGTCGTCGCGAGAGATCTGATAACCCTCGCCGCGGCGAGGCTCAAGGAATGATGTGGCGATGACAATGTCCCGTGCCGGGCGCACAATGGAAGATACCACATCGAGCGGCGAGTTCCGCGTCCGGCGCCACCCGATTTTGCCGGTTGTCGAGCGCCGCGAGATCGCCTTCACATTCAACGGCGCGCCCGTAAAGGCGTACGAGGGCGAGGTCATAACGACGGCGCTCTTCGCCAACGGTATTCAGGTCTTCGGCCACCATCAGCGCGATGGAAGCGCCCAGGGCATCTTCTGCGCGAACGGACAGTGCAGCCAGTGCACGGTTCTCGTTGACGGTTTGCCAGTGAAGGGCTGCATGACGACGGTTCGGTCGGGCATGGACGTACGAAGCTGCGAGGGATTGCCGGCCCTTCCAGCCGAAGACCGCGTGCCGGCATTCAAGGAGATTCCAACGATCGATACCGATGTGCTCGTCATCGGAGGCGGCCCCGCAGGGATCAACGCCGCCATCGAGCTCGGGCTGCTCGGCATAAAGGTCCTCGTTGTCGACGACAAGAGCGAGTTCGGGGGCAAGCTGACGCTTCAGACCCACACGTTCTTCGGCTCGCGGGACGACTGCTATGCGGGGACGAGGGGCATCGAGATAGCCCGCATACTCACGCGGCGGCTCGAGACGCTCCCGTCCGTGTCCGTCATGAGCGGCACCGCAGCCGTCGGCGCGTTCCGCGATGGAATAGTCGGACTCCAGAAGGAGGGCAACTATCTTCTCGTGAAGCCTAGGGCCGTTCTGGTCGCATGCGGCGCGCGCGAGAAGAATCTCGCGTTCCCCGGCTGCGATCTTCCGGGGGTCTACGGCGCCGGCGCCTTCCAGACGCTTCTGAACCGCGACCTCGTCAGACCGACGCGGCGGCTGTTCATAGTCGGCGGCGGCAACGTCGGCCTCATCACGGGTTATCACGCGATCCAGGCAGGCATCAAGGTCGTCGGCCTGGTCGAGGCGCTTCCGTACTGCGGCGGCTACAAGGTGCATCTGGACAAACTTCGCCGCCTCGGTGTTCCGGTTTACACGTCTCACACGGTGGTCAGGGCTGAAGGCGCGAACAAGCTCGAAAAGATCACTATCGCTGCGGTCGACGCTCATTTCAGGCCGATCGCAGGATCGGAGAAATCGCACAAGGTCGACACGCTTCTGATCGCGGTCGGCCTTTCCCCGGTGAACGAGCTCTACGAAAAGATGGCCGCGTATGGAATCGACTGCTACAAGGCTGGGGATGCCGAGGAAATCGCCGAGGCCTCCGCGGCGATTTTCAGCGGCAAGATCACGGGACGGAAGATCGCACGATCCCTCGGCTGCGACGTGGACATCCCGCCTGAGTGGGAATCCACCGCCGCGATTCTGCGCAGCAAGCCGGGGCGGACGGTTCAGTTCGAGCCCGCGAAGCTCGAAAAGAAGGTATATCCGATCATTCGCTGTATCCAGGAGATCCCCTGTAACCCGTGCGCGGATTCTTGCCCGCGGAACAGCATAGCCATCGACGGCGAATCGATCCTGAATAATCCGGTGTTCAAGGGTGATTGCATAGGCTGCGGGAACTGCGTCGCCGTCTGCCCGGGTCTCGCAATTAGCCTCCTCATGACCGATTACGATGCGAAGGCGAATACGTCGCTTCTCATTCTTCCATACGAGCTCGATACGAAGGATCTCATTGAAGGGAGAAAGGTCGATACGGTCGACATGGAGGGGAAAGCAGTCGGGCGAGGCACCATAGTCGCTTTCCGGACCTCGAATATCGACGCGAAGAGGAAGATCGTATCGATCGAGGTGCCGAAGGCGGAAGCGCTGAGGATCGCCGGCTTCACGGTTCTCGAACCGGAGGCTGGTGGGAAGGGCTCCGGCGCCGGCGAATCGATCAGCGACGACACGATCATTTGCCGCTGCGAGCGCATCACGGCTGGAGAGGTGCGCGCCGAGATCCGCGCCGGCGTGCGCGACATGAACGTTCTCAAGGCGACGATCCGGACGGGAATGGGCGCGTGCGGAGGAAAGACCTGCACGGAGCTCATTCTGAGACTGTACCGGGAGCTCGGCGTCGAGCCGGGCGAGATTACCCTTCCCACGAACCGGCCGTTCGTGGAGGAGGTTCCGCTCGGTGTATTCGCCGGGGTGGAATCGAACGGCGGTGCCAAATGAGCGGGAAAAACTACGATGCAATAATCATAGGCGCCGGCAGCGTCGGTCTTCCGATTGCCTATTTCCTGGCGCTCGAGAGGCTCAAGGTTCTGGTTCTCGAATCGGAGCACGCGACGGGCCAGGGACAGAATAAGGCCGCGATCGGGGGCGTGCGCGCGACGTTCTCCGATCCGGCCAAGATCACGCTATGTCTGCAGAGCCTCGAGTTCTTCTCGACGTTCAAGGAGAAAACGGGGATAGATCTCGGTTGGGTGCCGGGTGGCTACTGCTTCCCCGTGTTCCGCGAAGAAGAAGAGAAGATTCTCAAGGGAATTCTATCCATACAGAAGAGCCATGGTCTCGTCATCGATTGGGTCGATGCCGAGCGAATCAAGGAGCTCGTTCCCGGCATCAATGAAAACGGCCTGCGCGGCGGGACGTTCTCGCCTGGGGACGGGCAGGTATCGCCCCTGAAGGTCTCGGGAGCTCTCTGGAAGGAGAGCAAGGATCGCGGCGCGGAGTTTCATTTCGGCGAGCCCGTGACCGGGCTCCTCAAGAAGGCCGGCAAGATCGCCGGTGTCAAGACCGCAAAGGGTACCTATCTATCCGATATCGTCGTCAACGCCGCCGGAGCCCGTGGGACGGAGGTCGGCAAGATGGCCGGCCTCGATAT
>JAQTVX010000252.1 GCA_028706585.1 Candidatus Krumholzibacteriia bacterium
CCCTCAGGTCGAGATTGAAATCGGCGCTGAAGGAGCTCGACAGGATCTTCCCCTCGTACGGGGAGTATCGATGGTTGAAGTTGAACACCATGATGTTTCCAAGCTTCAGTCTCGAGGTGCTCGAAATATCGGAGAATGCCTCGTGGACGGAAAGATCCGGATCGTAGCTTCCGCTGAGGTACCAGGTGAAGACGTCGTTCGCCCTGACATCCTTGTCGCCCTTCTTGAACTTCATGTCGATCGAATTGTCGAACGACCAGCTCACCGACTGCGATCTGGTCTGTGCAGCGGTCAGCTTCGGCCTGATCACGTAATTCACGCTCGGCGTCATCGTGTGGCGGATCCCGACGAGCGGGCCGATCCGCGGGTATACCGTCCCGTAGAACCTCGTACCGACGCTCGAGCCGAGATTCATCGTGACTTCGTTCTTCTCCTTGGGGCGATCCTTCGCCGTGTAGAGGGTATCGTACCCCTCGTTGATCTTGTAATCGATAAGCTTGGCGTAGGACCAGGAGGTCCCGACGCTCGGGTTGATGCCGATGAAACCCAGGGTGAACTGCCTGCTGAAGTTCATGCTGTACCCGGAGGTCAGCGTGGAGTATTTGCGGGCGATGCTTTCCACGCTCGTCCGCGTCGCCTTTATCTGCGGCGTGAAGACGATGCTCCCCAAACCGCGTTCCCAGAGACTCCGCTGGCCCTTCGCGTGCGTCGTCCCGAACCAGAGGGATCGCTGCGGGAAATTGAGCGAGAATGAAGGGAGCGTCGCCGAGATGCGCGACTCGGTCGGCAGAACGACGTTCAGCTTCTGATCGCGGCTCGCCGAGAGGCTGAGGCTCGTCCCTCCCCACGCCTTGCGGAAGCTGGCGCTCGAATAGATCTTCCGGTCGACGAAGCGCGTGTAGTCCTCCGCCCTGTTGATCGACTGCTGCGCCTGGTCGCTGCTCACGAATTTCAGGTGGCTCGTGAAGCTGGCGGACGGCGAGAACTTCTGCGAATGGTCCGACTCGATCACCCACTCGTTCGTGCCGATGCCGGATTCGTCCCCGAAGCTCCGTACAAAGTCGAGGTTGACGCCGCCGTCCACTGCGTACCGCACGACGTAGCTATTGATCAGGTGCAGCCGCACGCTCTGTCTCTCGTTGAAATCGCCCGTCAGCAGAAAATCCGTATAGTCGTTCGTGGCCCAGTAATAGCCGAGGCCCTGGACGAATCGTCCCTCGCGGCTTCCGATTCCGATATCGACGTTGGGCTTGAGGAATCCGGAACTCCTCGCGTGATGAAGCGAGTTGACCATGAATGGGAGGTAGAACACCGGCATCTTGCCGAGGTAGAGCACTATCGGGCCCGATACGATCTTGTCGTTGACGTAGACCTTCATCTTGTTCGCGCGAAACGAGTAGTGCGGACTCGTGTAGTCGCACGTCGTGTAGGTCGAGTTGTAGACCTTCAGAACGTCCTCGCCGACCTTGAATATGTCCTTCCCCAGGTAATAGCCTTCGCCGTACTTCGTCGAGCCCTCGATGACGACGCCGCCCTTCGTGTCCAGATCGTACCCCATGTCCGTGCCGTACATTCGCTGCTCGTCTTCAACGAGCACCGGCTGTCCCGTCGCTTCGAGCAGATCGAGGTCGGAGTTGAAATCGATCCGCTCCGCTTCGAGGCTCGAGTTCTGATACTTGAGGAAAGCGCGGCCCCGGAGGATGACGTTCTTGGTATCGGCGAAGTACTCGATCCGGTCGGCGTTGTACTGGACGCGCTCGTGCGAGCGCTCGAAGTTCTTGTACTTGAGCGCCGTGTCGATAGTCGCGGCGAGGCTGTCGACCGTCTCGCCCGGCGCGAGGTTCACGTATTTGTAGAGGCCCGTGGAAGCGCCCGAGATCCGGATGCGGCTCAGCTCCTTGTCTTTGAAGACGAAGAACATCCTGTTTCCGGTCGAGTAGTTGTTTGATACCTTGTTCGCTTCGCCTTCGACCGGATAGTACATTGCGCGTGCCTTCTTCGGGATCCTGACGGAATCGACCTTATCCTCGGAGAGATAGATGGAGATCGAATCCCCCTCGATCCACGAATCTTCCCTCCAGGGGGAATCCTCCGGGGGCGATTGAGCCAGGCGCCCCGACCCGGGGAGAACGACCCGATTGATTTCGTGCTCGTTGTACCACATGAGCATCCGGTCCCCGCTCATCGAGGAGGGCCCGTTCGCAGCCTTCGGCTTGCCGTGGAGCTCGGCCCGCCCTTCCTCGTCGTAGATCGTCGCGGTGTCGCACTGTGCCCTCGTCCCGCCCTTCACCATCTGCACGTCCCCCTCGGCGACGCCGATCTTGCTATCGACGTCGAAATTCATGATGCGGCTCGTGACTCTTCCGGGTTCCTTGGATCCGATATCGAAGGTGAGAACGGGATTCACGTCGACCATCGCCCGTTTTCCGGGCCTGTCGAACCGGGCATGATCGCCCGAGACCGAATAATCCTCGGCGTCGTCGACGATGACGACCTTGCCGGTTGCATCCGCGATCTCCCGGTCGCGGTCGTACACGATCGTATCGGCGTACATCGTGCGCGTGCTGTCGGCGACGCTCAGGTCGCCCGTGAGCACCGCGATTCTGGTCCCACGGTAGTACATCGCCCGTTTGCAGCGGGCCTTCCAGCCGCGGTCGTCGAATTGCACGTGCCCCTCGAGCTGGACCGTGTTCGTGGTGCCGAAGTACTCGCCGACGTCGCTCAGCATCACCGCGGTCCCGTCGACGACGCGCACGCTGTCGTAGAGGACTATGTAGCGCCGATCCGGATAGTGTTTGCCGCTCGAGCTCGTGATCGTCGTCGTCCCGTGATCGATCCGTACGCCGCCCTCGAGATACCAGACCCGCTCGTTGTCCTCGATGCTGGATCTCAGGCGCGACGACGTGACGCGATAGAGCGTCGTGTCGGAGGCGCCGGGTTCCTCCTGCGGCCGGGCCTCCGGCCCGTCGACCGCCAAACACAGGCTCAACGCGGCGAAAAGCAAAAATGCATAGTGCTTCATGCCGACCCTACCGCCCGCGCTCGCGGCGCGAACGTCTGGCGCCATTCGCGCGCGCCGTCACCGCCGTTCGATCGCCCGCGACAAGGCGAGCAGAGAAACGCCCAGAAAGGACGCCTTGTTGCCGAGCTCGGCGGGCACGATCCTAACGGAGGCCATTGCCTTGTCCATAACACAATCTCTGAGGGTCGCACGGGCCGGATCAAGTATAAAATCTCCCGCGCCCGCCACCCCACCACCGATCGCGATCGCCTCTGGAGCCAGAATATGAACGATGTTCACGAGAGCGATACCCAGATAACGCCCGGTCCCGGCAAGCGCCGCGATCGCCACCGCATCGCCGGAGGCCGCCGCGCGCGAAAGATCCGCGACGGAAAGAGCCGCGCTCCAGCCTGGTCTCGTCTTTCCGGACGCGCGAAGCTCATCGAAGGCCCGCGCCACTATCGCCTTCGCGCTGATGATCGCTTCGAGGCAGCCGCGGTTCCCGCACGTGCACTGGGGCCCGTCGGCGATGATGACTGCGTGGCCGATCTCCCCGGCGAAGCCCGATGATCCCCGATAAACTGCGCCGTTCAAGATTATACCGCCGCCGACGCCGGTTCTGAGTGTGAGGCACACGAAATTGTTCATCCCCCGGCCCGCCCCCTTGACCCATTCCCCATACGCGGCGGCGTTCGCGTCGTTCTCGACCACGGCTGGACA
>JAQTVX010000253.1 GCA_028706585.1 Candidatus Krumholzibacteriia bacterium
CCCCCGCCGCCACATCCCACGGCCTGAGATGGAGCTCCCAGAAACCGTCGAGCCTTCCAGCGGCGACATGGCTCAGATCCAGGACGGCGGAGCCGGCCCTCCGGATATCCCGCGAGGCCCGGAGCAGATCCCGGAAAGCGCCGAGATAGCCGTCGAGGCAGGCTGGAACGCTGTACGGGAAACCCGTCCCGAGCAGGCTCGTTTCCAGACCCTCCGCGCCTGAGACAACGATACGAGCGCCGTTGAGAAACGCACCGCCGCCGAGCTCGGCCTCGAAGAGCTCTTCGCGCAGCGGGTCGTACACGCATGCGACGGAGACGCGACCCCGTTCCATCAAGGCGATGCTCACCCCTATAGATGGATAGCCGTGGATGAAATTCGTCGTGCCGTCCAGAGGATCGATGATCCAGAGCTCCTCCGCTTTCTGCGCCGCGGCCGACTCCTCGGCGAGGAAGGCTGCAGATGGAAACGCCGAGGCGAGCAACTGCTTGATCATCGCCTCGCTTTCCCGGTCGACCTCGGTCAGGAAATCGTTGCGGGCCTTCGTGATGATTTTGCCCGTGAACCTCGCGGCGAACCGCTCCCGCAAGAAAGCACCCGCCTCGAGCGCGGCGCGTCTGGCCGCCTCTCTCCTCTCTTTCATGGACGCCTCCCCTTTCCGGATTTGCTGCTCGTTCCCGGCCGAGGCGAGCGCCCTACCGATTCGGCGCCCCCGGGAAGAAACCGACGCGGCAGTTCTATCCCGAGCCCATCGGCCAGCACCGCGAGGAACGCCCGCACCGTGGCAGAGAGATAGCGCCGAGACGGTATGATCAGCCCGAGTGTTCGCTCGAATGTCAGCCCCTTCACCGACAGCTCGACCAGGACGCCCCGTTCGATATCGTCCCTGACGACCATCTCCGGAAGTGTCGCCATGCCGAGGCCGGCGGCCGCGAGATTACGTATCGCTTCCGGACTGTCCGTAGTCATGGTGACGCGCGGCGCGACACCGTGCGCGGCGAGCGCGTTCTCGATTATGCGCCTCGTCGTGGCGCCCTCGTGGAATGAGATGAATGGATACTGAGCGAGCGCCGCGCTCGACAGAGCGCGCACGCGCGCAAGCGGGTGCCCCGGATGGGCCACCAGCAGCAGATGCTCCGTGTAGATGGGAAATACCTCGAGGTCGGTGTCCCCCTCGACGGGCAAAGTGCCCACTACGAGATCGAGACGACCCGCGCGCAGCGCCGTTAGAAGCGGGCTGGTTGCCATGACCTCCAGCGAGATGTCTATTCCGGGATACCGCTCGCGGAAACGGGAGAAGACGTGCGGCAGCACGTAGGCGCTCGCCGCGTCGATCGTTCCGATCGCGATCTTCCCGCGCACGAGGCCTTCGAGATCGGCCATTTCGCGGAGAAGCTCCTCCTCGAGCCGAGCGAACCGCCGAGCGTAATCCAGAACGATCTCGCCGGCGCGGGTGAACCGCACGCGGCGCCCGTCGGCCTCGACGAGCGAGACTCCGAGCCCCGCAGCGAGCTTGCGGAGGCTGATGCTGATCGCCGGCTGCGTGACGCGGTGCTCCTCCGCGGCGGCCGTGAGGCTTCCGAGCTCCGCGACGGAGACGAGATATCTGAGCGCCATTAAATCCATAAGCAATATTAATAATTTTCATAAGAATAATAAATTTGTCTTATTCTGTAAAGAGATTAGAATGACCCCCGTTCGCCAACGAAACGATCGATTCGCGCACGAAACGGAGGCTCATCGATGGAACCGAAGAAGAAGCTCACGAAGCCGAAGGGCAAGCTCGGGATTCTCACGCCTGGAATGGGAGCCGTAGCGACGACATTTTACGCGGGCGTCGAGGCGGTGCGCCGCGGCTATGCCAAGCCGTACGGCTCGCTCACTCAGATGGGGACGATCCGCCTGGGCAAGCGCACCGAGAATCGCATGCCGATGATCAAGGATTTCGTTCCGCTCGCCCAGATGAAGGACCTCGTTTTCGGCGGCTGGGACATCTTCGAGGACAACGCGTACGAGGCCGCCCTGCACGCCGGAGTGCTCGATCCCGCGCTCGTCGAGCGGGTACGCCCATTCCTCGAGGGCTTGAAGCCCATGAAGGCGGTCTTCGACCAACACTACGTGAAGCGTCTTTCCGGTACGTGGGTGAAGAAGGCAAAGAACTGGTACGATCACGCCGAGCAGATCAAGGAGGATATCATCGCATTCAAGGAGCGCGAGGGCTGCGACCGCATCGTCATGGTGTGGACCGCAAGCACCGAGATCTTCATGAAGCCCACCAAGGCTCATCGCGACATCGAATCCTTCGAGAAGGCGCTCCGCGCGCGGAGCCCCGAGATCGCGCCGAGCATGGTATACGCCTACGCGGCACTCTCGCTGGGCATTCCCTTCGCGAATGGCGCCCCGAACCTCACGGTGGACATTCCAGCTCTCATGGAGCTCGCCCGCGAGAAGAAGGTCCCCGTCGCCGGAAAGGACTTCAAGACCGGCCAGACCCTCATGAAGACGATTCTCGCGCCCGGTCTCAAGGCCCGTATGCTCGGCCTGAACGGCTGGTACTCGACGAACATTCTCGGGAACCGCGACGGTGAGGTGCTGGACGATCCGGAGTCCTTCAAGACGAAGGAGGAGAGCAAGCTGTCCGTGCTCGAATACATCCTCCAGCCGAAGCTCTACCCGGATCTTTACGAGAAGTTCTCCCACGTCGTGCGGATCAACTACTACCCACCGCGCGGGGACAACAAGGAGGGCTGGGACAATATCGACATATTCGGATGGCTCGGCTACCCGATGCAGATCAAGATCAATTTCCTCTGCCGCGATTCGATCCTCGCCGCGCCGATAGTCCTCGACCTAGCGCTGTTCATGGACATGGCGCATCGAATCGGAATGCGCGGTATCCAGGAGTGGCTCTCGTTCTATTTCAAGAGCCCGATGCACGCGCCGGATCTCTACCCCGAGCACGATCTCTTCATCCAACTCATGAAACTCAAGAACACGCTGCGGTACATCCAGGGAGAGGATCTCATCACGCACCTCGGCCAGGAGTACTATGACTGAGATCGCCGCTCCTTCGGCCGGCTGAAAAAGAATGGGGGCGCCACCTGGCGCCCCCATTCTTTCAGCTGCATCTCATGATGCTCCCCGCGGGCTTCCGAAACGGCACTAATCCTTCAGAACGACATTCCCATAAGTCCCCTGCCTGAACACGGTGAGCAGGAGCTTGTCGCCTTTGAAGCCCTTGAGCAGGGTCTTGAAATCGTTCATGCTCGCAATCCGCCTCAGGTTCACCTGAACGATTATGTCCCCCCGCGAGAGGCCCGCGTCGCCGGCCGGAGAGTTCTGATCTACCTCCGTCACGACGATCCCGCCGATCTCCCGGGGGACCCGAAGCTCGCTGCGGTAGTAATCGTTCATATCCTCGAGGCCGACACCGTTCAGAAGCGCAAGCTGCGGCACGGCCTTTTCCTCGTCCTTCTGCCCTCTTTCAACATCCGATTCGCCGGGTCTCTTCGTAAGCTGCGCCGCGAGCTTCAGCGGTTTGCCGTCGCGGAATAGCTCTACATCTGCCTTTTCTCCAGGATCCATCGAGCCGATGAGTATCCGCAGCCCGCCCGCGCTATCAACGTTCTTGCCGTTTATCGCCACGATCACGTCGTTCACCTTGATCCCCGCCTTGGCGGCCGGCGTGCCCGCTGGAACGTCCGTCACGATGACCCCC
>JAQTVX010000021.1:0-3908 GCA_028706585.1 Candidatus Krumholzibacteriia bacterium
AGGCGGCTCGAATCGTCCTCGTCGAACACGGCGAAATTGCCCTCGATGCCGAGATGCTTCGCCTCGCGGCGCAGGATCTTGAGCCCGGTCGCGTGGAACGTCCCGATCCAAAATGGAAGCTCGCTCCGGCCGAGAAGCGTCTCGACCCTCGAACGCATCTCCCCCGCCGCCCTATTGGTGAACGTGAACGCCAGTATTCGTTCCGGGGACACGCCTTTCTCGCGGATCAGGTGCGCTATGCGCTCTGTGAGAACGCGCGTCTTTCCGCTTCCCGCTCCGGCAAGCACCAGCACCGGGCCCTCGGTGGTGAGCACCGCTTGTCTTTGCTGCGGGTTTAGCTTATCCATACGTTCTCGCGCACCCTGGGATTGCGGTGGAACTCGAATACCGCCTCAGAACTGGGGCCCAATGAAGAAGTGGAACATGGAGCCGCCGGTCCGGCTGAAATCGGTCGGCCAGCCGAGCTGGAAATTAAGGATGAGATACCCGATTCGCATATAGGCTCCAACTCCGAAGTCGCTGTAAAACTCGACACCATTTAACATGCGCGGCTGGAGCCAATCCGGCAACTCCTCTGTGTACCTTCCCTTGCCCCACACCGAGCCCGTGTCGAAAAAGAGCGTGCCGCCGATGTTCTGGAATCCCCAGCGTCCCGGCCAACCGAAGATGATCGCATCGACAAGGGGGTAACGGTACTCGACATTGAAGAGCAACAGCCTGGAGCCGGTGAACTGCAGGTAATCATAGCCCCGCATCGTAGTGGGGCCTCCGAGAAAGAAATACTGCGGGTCGTCCCCGGCTCCGTACGCGCCGATCCCGCGCAGGGCGAGGTAGTTCCGGTAGAAAACCGGAAAGTACTTCCTGTAGTCGGCGAAGAGAGTCCAGCGGGAGATGTCGGCTCCCGAGAATGCTACAGTCTTGGACGCGCTCAGCATCCAGCGCGAGCCGATGACGGGACCAAACGACGAGAAATAAGCGGAGTCGTGGATGAGGGAAAACGTCGGTTGGAGAAGATTCCTCTTCGATTTCTGCGGGTCGTAATAATAGACGTACTCATACGAATCCTCATCGTATGTGCCGAAGAACTCGCGATCGGAGATGAATCCCTCGAATTCGAGGTCGGCCCTCGTGAATGTGGAGAACGGGTAGCTCGCCATGGCGAAAATGCCGTAATTCCGCTCGGTGAACAGCTGGTAGTCGGCGAACGCCTCGCCGACGGAGGAGACCCTCGAGCTGAGGTAGTTCTTGTACTGGAAAAGACCGATCCCGTAATCAATCCGATTCTTGAGATACGTGTACGTAATGAGAAAATCACTATCCTCGATCGAGCGAAAAAAATTGAACGCAAAGGAGAGGTGATGATCCCCCAGTAGACCGCTGAACGCGATCTGATTGTAAACCTGGAGCCCGAATCCGGTATAGTACTGGACTCCCATCGTGTTCCCCACGTAGTCGGCTCCAAATCTGGCATGGTAGCGCTGAACCGTCCCAAGCTCCTTGGTGAGCCGCAGTCTGATCGCATCCAGTGAATCGGGATTGAAATCTTCCTTCGAATCCTCGTCGATGACCACCTGCGGGAATTCTTCCCGCTGCGTAAGCGGCGGAATCGGGATTCCGCGAGCCTCGCCACGAGGCAGCGGTCGGAGTTCCACTACCGGGGGTGGGCCGCCGGCGTTCGCGGTCTGCTCACCGGGCTCCAAGGCCGTCACGGTCCCTTCCCGGGCACGCGTCGTGTCGGCCGCGAGCGAAACCGTGTCCGCCTGCATGTCTGCGGCAGTCGCCGGTGCCTCATCGACATCTTCGCCCTCCGCGAGCCCGGCCACCAGCGGCCCCCCGGTGGAATAGGAGTTCTTCGACTTCTCCGTGAATCCATCCATCATGAAAAGATCCAGGCCACCCGAATTGAAGGCACTGTAGACGAGACGGTCCTTGGCGGTCGAATACGAGTACGCAAAGATGCCTCCGAGCAGGTCGGTGAACCGACAGTAGCTCTTGGCCAGGATACTGCCTCGGTACAGATTCGTGACACGCGACTCATCGGACGTGAAGAGAAGCTCTTCGCCCCCTTCGAGCACGATCGGATTGCTGTCGTTTCCCGGCGTCGCGATCAGGCATCGCTTCTCCTCCGTTGCCACGTCGACGCTCCAGATATCTCCGTTGACGGAGCGGATGTTATCCGGATCCTCGAAATCGACGCCGGTCATTCTTATCACGCCGGCGCTGTCGGGCGAAAACACGGGCTGTACCGCCGTCTCCGCGAATCGCCCGTAAGCTACTTGGGTCCCGTCCGGGAACCACGTCGGGGCTTCCTCATCTTCGGAATCATCCGTGAGCTTCGCGAGGTTCCCGCTCGCCAGATCGTAGAGGTAGAGATCGGTCTGGCCCCGCTCGACGCCCACCAGCGCGATCGTTTTTCCCGATGGAGACCATGCCGGACTGTGGAAGAGATCGAGATGCAGCGGAATCTCTTTCACGATCTTGCCCTTGGGGACTTCCATGATAAAGAGCTTGTCGGAGCCGTGCGACTTAGCCACGAATGCGATCCGCTTTCCATCCGGGCTGTACGTGAGGCTCGAGTTCATGCTCCTGATGGACTCGAATCTCGTCGACATCATTCCCGTGATGAGCTGTTTTTCGACGTGCCCCGTAATGGCGTTCATCAGATATATGCCGTCGAGCCCCTTGAGATCCGAAAAATACACGATAGACTCGCCGTCCGGTGAAAAAGCCGGCTTTGTGCTCATCCCATTGTGCTTCTTCATGTGGTCCGTGAGCCGGCGCCCGTAGCTCTCGGGGTCTTTCTTGTCCGCGTACATGGGCCAGTAGCGCCTTCGCATCGCTTTCTTCCAGTCGCGGCTCAGATCCTCTGATGAAAGACCTATGGTGCTTTCGATCGCCATGTTGACCGAGCCACGCTGGTTACGCATGGCATCCATGATTTCGACGATCTTGCCAGTGCCGTACGTATCGCTCAAATAGGATATCGCCGCCTGACCGGCCTTGTAGGCCATATAGCCGTCGGTATAGTCGAGATCGATGAGGTAGTCGAACACGGCCGCATCGCGCATGTACATCTCCACTGAGCTGTCGTACCCCGACGAGTAGTATTCGGCGAGCCCCTCCATGAACCACAGGGGCATCGGAAACAGCATATTCCTGGAAAAAACCGAACGCAGAAGCGTGCCGTAGATGATGTCAAAGCTGAAGATGTGAACGAGCTCGTGCACGGCGGTATGAGCGTATTCGACATTGGAACCGTTGAACTGCAGCACCATTCGCTTTCGTATCGGCTCCGTGAACGCTTGCACACCTTCGGGCAGAAGGCTGTAAGTCACGTTCGTCTGCTGGAAATCCGACTGACTTCCGTAGATGATTACCGGGATGCGCCACGCGACATGGTGGGTAAAATCGTTCGAGAGCTTGGCGTAGCCGTTCTCGAGGATGACGCCGGTGCGAGCGGCGAGATCTCGATAACCGTCGGGGAAATTGATATCGAAATGAGGCGTCTTGAGAACACACCAGGAGAACTTCTTGTATTGAACCTTGTTCTTGCCGAAGTAATCGCTTTGGGCGCTCAAAGGCGCCGCCAGGGCGCAGATGACCGCGCAGAGAAGCGCCGCTCGTGCCGTTCTGGAAAATCCGTTTCGCTTCATCTTCGATGTCCTCTCGCGAACCATGCCCCGGAGCCGTCATCACCCTTAAGATTCGCGTTTCGGAGAGTCGACTGCAAGCGCTTTTGCATCAATATTCCCACCGAAGCTTGAGATCGAGCTTGATCTCGTCCGAGCTTTTCAGGCTGTTTCTCTGAATGGCCTTGTCGGAGTACCGTATTATCTGGGATCGGAGGACGAAAAGATCGCTGATGCGATATTCCACCTCGATCTGCTGGGCCGACGATACCGAGAGCC
>JAQTVX010000021.1:3918-8955 GCA_028706585.1 Candidatus Krumholzibacteriia bacterium
CCCTGCGATAGGTACTTGCCTATCGCAATCTTGGTATCGCTGAAGTCCTCCTGCCCCGATTTCGTGTCATCGTCATGGTCCGCCTCCAACTCGATCGTGACCCCTTCCATCTGCGAATTGAGCATCCGCTCGATGTAGTTGGCGGCCAGGTTCTGCGCCGTGCCGCGCGCGTTCCAGCTTGCCTCTCCTCCCTCCGTAGTCACGACGCCACCGCCGAGCATCTTCCAGATATCGGTTTCGCTGTAACCGGAATCCTCATGGGTAAGCGTTACGATCGGCTGCAAGTCGTCCTGATGCCATTTGAGGCTGAGATAGATATTCCTCCCCTCAGAATCCTGGGTTTCCGCCTCGATATCGACGACGGGGCGGAAGCTGCCGGCGGTCACAAATTGCAGCTCGCCCGAGGTGATCGTGAATTTGTTGTTGTATATGTTGTACCATCCGCGCAGGAGATTGAGCTTGCCGCGCAGATATGTGCCCTTTGCGTCATGGTAGAGCGTCACGTTTCCCTGGAGCTCGATCCGCGCGTCGGGCGTACGAATCCAGGTGTTTCCCGGCATCTTGAGGTCGATGGCGGCGAGCCATGTCGGCTCTTCGGTGGCGCCCTCCGTTCCGGATGAGGAAAGGCCGCCCAAATCGTAGTACACCTCGGATTGCCTCACCACGCACGAGCCCGAAATTATGGGAATTGCCTTTCCGTCAACAACCCTCGCCCCTATGTTTACGTTGCCGCTCACGATCGCCAAAATATCGGAAAAGCTCGCCAGAACAAAGTCGTTCACGTTCACCCCGATACGGTACTCCCCCGGGTTCCATCCCCTGAGCGTGGCCCACCCCGTCGAGTTTATCGTCCCTTTTTTTCCCTCGCGTCCAGCAAGCTGTGAGATCGTAACGAGCGTATCGTCGAGAAGCACTGTCGCATTGACCTGATTGTACTTTTCCTCCATGCCGGAGAGCCTGAAATCCGCGTTCTTCAGATGGAAATTGCCGTAGAGATGCGGCGATCCCGCGGTTCCCGATACCTCGAGCTGTCCCGAGTACCGTCCGGCGGCTTCGGCGACGAGATCCGTCAATCCGGGCAGGTCCGCGAGATCCCCCTCCGGTAGGTCCAGTGCGAATGCGACCGGCCGCGCACCGTCCAGCGAATAGAGATAGCTCGCTGGAGCGAGAGGCATGCTTCCGTGGAACGAGCCCCCTGACGATCGTGAGAGATTGAGCTTGCCTTCGGCCACGAGAGCGCTGCGGTCGACCGTCACGCCGCAATCAATCGATGGAATCCTGAATGAAGAGGTCGAGAGGTTGTCGATGCGCCCCTTGAAGGAAACAAGCGGATGAGTAAGCGAATCTGAGATCGCCAGCGACCCGTTCAACCTTCCGCCGGTGAACGTGCGGATTCCCGCGAGCGAAAGAAGAGGCGCAAGCTCCAGATTCTGGCACGAAGACTCGATCGCGACGCTTGCATCTCTGAGGGCGGCCCCCGGACGGCTGGACGCTTCGCGGATCGGCATTCCCAGAATCTCTCCCGCGAGGTTCAGCGAGCCGGACGGAGCAGCGGCGAAAAGGGAATCGACAATATAGCGGCCGTTCGAATAGCGGATGCCGGCGCGAAGGGTATCGACAAGAAATGTGTCGATCCGGGCGCTCCCGGCGGTGACGTTGATGTCGAGATCAGGATCGGCGTATGAACCGGAACAGAGAATGGTGCCGCGAGCCTGCCCTCCGAGCGGAGTCCTCAATAAACCCCCACGATTGAGAAGATCGAGATCGAGCCGCTCGAAGGACAATCGTCCACGAATGGTCTTCGATTCAGTCCCGACGGCGCCGTCGGCGTACACTGCTCCCGCCTTCGAATGCAGCTGAATATCCTCGAACCGCACGAGGCTGTCGGCGATGAATACGGCGAAATCACCGCCACCGATCCACGTTTCACCGAGCGCATCGAGAGTGCATTCTTTGAAGCGGATCTCCGTCTCTTGCCCTTGCTTGCTGACGTCGGCCGCGATGTCGGCATCGAAGTCGTCGCGCGACAGGAGCAGCTTCTTGATGTTCGTCGCGGGATCGCTGTACTCGAGGGAAAGCGAAAGGCTATCGAATCTCGCGGAGCCGATACTGCAACCGGGCCCGTCGAGATCGAACTGAACCGCGTATTTGGGGTTCTTCCCGCCGCTCATCTCGATTGCCAGCTTGACGTCGCCTTCCGGAACGAGCGCCCCGTGATATTCCAAGCCAGCGCAGGAGCCGTTCATTCTGAGATCCCACTCGTCGAGCGTGCCTTCCCATCTTCCATTGAGCTTTGCGTCGGCGCGGTACTCCTCGACGTTGAAATACTTGAAGATCGTATCCCGCGCTTCACAATCCACATTGAAGAAGAAGGAAATCGCGCTGCCTCCCACCATCGTCCCGTGCAGGTTCACCGTATGCGTCGGATGCGTTAGGTACACTTCTGTGGCCTTGAGCGTGTCGTCGGCATAAGAGCCGTTCACTAGCGCCTCGGCGAACGGAAAACCGAGAAAATCCCCCTCCCCCAGATCGAGCGCGAACGAGATTGCCTGGCTGCGAACTCGATAGTCCAGCTTCAGCGCTCCGTTGAATCTGGTTTCGGGGAGCCTCTTCTTGGGCACGAATCCCCTGCTCAGATCCAGATCGTGAACGAAGACATCCATGGTCATGACGCCACCATCAGCGAGGGTGTAGCGGCCATTGCCTTTGACGCCGGCGCCATTGATCTCGCCCGAGATGCTATCGATATGGATCACGTCGCCTTCCCTGAGCAAGCTGATCCCGCAGTCGCTCATGGCGTAGCCCGACAGAACGCCGTTCATACGGCCGTTCAGCCGGAATCGATCGATCTTCCCCTTCAGAGTGAAGGCGCCCTGCACCTCCCCGTAGTGCGACGTCTCGACGCGGAGAATCCGTGTGATCTCCTCGACCTCGATGGGTTCCGCATCCACCGTGAGATCGAACATGCCGGCCGCCGGAACGATCAGGCCGCTCGCCGTAAAGGCCGATTCTTCGAGCACGACGGCAAGGCTATCGAGCATGACTCGAGTCGCGGGCTGCGCGGCGGCGTTCTTCGTTCCAGCTTCCCTGATGAACGCGATTCCTCCCTTGAGCCGTTTGAGCGCGAAGTATCGATCGGGGTTTGCGGCGGAACCCCTCGTCAAGTCGATCTCGAGCTCCGTGCCTCCGCTACGCAAGGAGCCCGCCAGGTCGACGCCGTTGAATGCATCCGACTTTTCCGCCCTTCGAACGATCGCCTGCGCATCGTCGATTGAGAAGCGCTCAACCTCGAAAGACGGAAACGATCCCGTTCGTTTGCCCATGGCCGGAAGGATGAACGTGCCGGTGGAATCCGTTTCAAGGCGCAGAACGGACTTTGTCACGGATACATCTTCGATCCGGTGGGAATGTCTCATTGCCGCGAAGAGATTGTAGCTGACATTGATCTCATCGGCGCGAAACAGATCGAAGCGCTCGCCCGGACCCTTGTAATGCAATCTCACTCCCTTGAGAGTGAGATTACGAAAAATGCTCCCTTCGATTCTTTCGACGCCGACGGAAAACCGCGTGCCGCCGAGGTAGCGCTGCGATGCGATCCTTCCAACGCTCCTGGCGAAAAAATCCGTTCTCAGGCCCAGAAATAGGATGACAACCGCGGCTGCGAATATCCCGAGGCCGATGAGCAAGCCCCTCATCGACCGCACTGTTACTTTCTTGCTCTCGTCCATGGCGGGCCCCCGAAATCCATTCGCTAGAATATCTGCCCGAGGCTGATGTGTATCCTGTAATCGTAATCCATGTCCGCGGTTTTCTTCACTGGAAAACCGATATCGAGACGCAGCGGACCGACCGGCGTGTAATAGCGGAGTCCGAATCCGACGCCGTACATATAGTCCTGGTGCGTCACCTCATCCTCGTCGGCCAGCATCCTGAAATCCCTGATGCTGATCTCCCTGACGCTCCTCCAGACTGTGCCGCCGTCGGCGAAGATCGCGGCACCGAAATTATAGCGGCCAAGGTACGGCAGCGGGACCCTGAGCTCCGCGTTTGTGATGAGAGTGACCCTCCCCCCGAGAGGCTCGAGATCGGCATCCAACGGCCCGAGAGAATTCTCCTTGAATCCACGAACCGAGTTGCCGCCCCCCGCGAAGAAGCGGCTTTCAATCGGAATCCCCGTCGCGCGGGAATCGCCGAAGGCCTCGGCGTAACCCGCGCGCACTCGCCACGCGAATACCGAGCCGCCTCCTATGCGCGTGTACCGCCGCAGGGAGCCTGCCAGCGAATAGTAATTATCCTCTCCACCGAGAAACCCGCCCGCGAGACGCCCGTCGACCGTAGTGTATGTCCCCTGCTGGGGATTGAAATAGAAATCCCTCGAGTCCCGCGAGAAGGCCGCATCGAGCGCGCGTGTTCGCGAGCGGGATTTCTCCCGTTCGACCTCGAGGCGCTGAATGCGCTCGAGCGAATACCCGAAGAGAAGCGACGTCTGTCTCGAAAACCGGCGAGAAAGCTGGATCGTAAGGCCGAGATCCTTGATGATGATCGGCTCGACCGTGGCGTCTCTCTCATAGAACGCGCCAAGCGAGAACGTGTTCCAAGTACCTACGATGTGCGGAAACTTGAGCTCCCCTTCGTGTCTGAGGTACTTGCTCCTGAAATCAATCTTGGAAAATGAGAACTCGTTGTTCGGAAAAAGCTGGAACGCGTAGGATGATTTCAGGGAGAAGGTCTTTCCCGTGCCGAATACATTCCGCTGCCCCCATTCCCCGAAGATACTGTTCCCGTAAACGTTGCCCACGCCGATTCCGGTTTCGAAGTACCCCGTCTTGCGTTCTCGGACACGCACGTCAAGATCGACCTCGCGATCTGCGAGATCGATAGAATCGGGCTCGATCTCCACCGAGTTGAAATAGCCCGTATCGTAGAGATTCTGCGTGCTCTCGAGAATCTTCTTCGTTCCGAACAGATCCCCGTGCTTGAAGGTGAGCTCGCGCCGCACGAGACTCTCCCGGACCGTGCGCATTCCCGAGACGCGGG
>JAQTVX010000021.1:8965-15327 GCA_028706585.1 Candidatus Krumholzibacteriia bacterium
CGCAAAGTCGCTCTCCTGGGACGATCTTCCATTCGATGTCGGCGTTCGTCGAATCGGTGCGCACGCTCTGCAGTATCTTTGTGCCGAGGCGACCATCCTCGTAGAACTTGCTCAGGAGGGTATATCGATCCGTTTCGAGTAGATTGGGGTTGTATGGAGAGCCTTCGACGAGCTTGAGGCCTTTTCTGAGTTTCGACTCGGAGACGAGACTCTGGCCCGAAAAGCGGAGTTCACGCACGCGCGTCTGTGGTCCCTCGGCGACCAAGATACGGATCGTCACCGAGTGCGATTTCTCGTTGGTCTGGACCGACTCCACGTCGACCTTGGCCTCGAAGAATCCATTCACACGATAGAACGAGACTATCGATTCGACGTCGCGCCGAAGGAAATCGCGTCGATACACCGGCTGGCGAAAGACACGGTAGAAACGAGCCTCCTTGGTACGCATGCGTTTCTTGAGAATCGCATCGTTGAAGCTCCGGTTGCCGACGAGATCGATCCGCTTGACGATGGCAAGCTTGATTCCGAAATCGGCCGCGGATGTATCCGCCGAAACGAGCGGGGACGCAATAAGGCCTGCCGCGACAATACACGCGGCGAGCGCGGCCCGTATCCCGGCATGGAAGCGCATATCAATTGACAACTTCGACCGCGCCATGTACCTTCGGTTTGCGGTGAAGGTCATGGCAAGGATACACATTCAGAGAAAAACAGCACTTATCCCCAGCGCTGCGACCGGTCGGCGATTTCCCGGACCCGTGCGCCAACCGTTCGCTCTATTCGTTGCAGCGCTCGCCATGCTCATGCTCTGCTCCTGTCAGAGCCCAGACCCCGTCGCCAAGGAAAAAGCGAGAACCCTGACCCCTGATGAGCGCTACCTCGTCGATTATTACATGAAAATAATCGAATTCGAGAAGCATCTCCATGACAATTCGGCCTCCCGGGATGAGAAAAGAGAAGAGCTCGAGAGGAGCTTTGATGGGGAACGCATACGGCGAACACTCGCCGAGCTTGAGAAGAAACCTGAAAGATGGCTCGCAATCTATGATCGAATAAACGAATTACAGCTTCGCTCCCTGCAGAACCAACCTACCGAACAATATTAAAGACATCGACCGCCAGAATGAAAACCATGAGCACTATGAGGATCATAAATCCCACCTGCGTCAGAACCTGCTGAACCTTCTGCCCTATCCTGCGCCTCGTGACCAACTCGATGAGGCCAAGGACGAAGTGTCCGCCGTCGAATGGAAGAATGGGCAGGAGGTTGAATATGGCCAGGTTCAGAGAGAAGAACGCAAGGAAATAGACCAGGTAGCTGAAGCCCCAACGGATCATGTCCCCCGCCATGATCCCGACCCGGATCGGCCCCCCGATCGCCCGTAACGTAGCTTTCCCGCTGAAGAGCTTACCAAGAAAATCCATGATCGCCGCGAAGAGGCTCGCGAATGAGCGAGACCCGTAGACGAGCGCCTCGCCGAGCGAGATCCGCACCTTTTCGTAATAGGGGCTGATGCCGATCTGGCCCACCTTCACGACGTCCACGCGACTGCCTTCCGATGCGGCCTCGCCCGAGCCGGGCGTAATCACCGCCGAGCGGACAACGCCGTCGATCTCCCAAGTGAATTTCATGGGAACGCCGGGCCTCGGCAGAATGCGGTCCTCCATATCGGAATAGGTCGCCACCGTCGTATCGTTGATCGACAGAATCGTCGCGCCGGAGCGCAGACCCGCGCGCTCCGCGGGGCTTTCCTTCTTGACGTCTCCAACGCGCGCCGGAAGATGCGAGACGATGCCGATGCGCCACGAATGAGCTTCGGAATCGTACCTTGGCGCTATGCTGATCGACAGCGTGTCGACGCCCCTGAGAATGGCATACTGCGAAGGCTCGGCCTTCCTCTTCGAGAGGAGTTTTTCGATCTGACCCCAGTACGCCAACCGCTCGCCGTCGATCGCCAGGATTCTGTCCCCGACCTCAAGACCAGCGACCTCGGCGGGACCTCCCTTTTCGACCTCATTGATCGCGGTGCTCGGATTGACGTAGATCCCCTCGAAGAATAGACTGAAGATGTAAACGAAAAGGGCCAGTATGAAGTTCATCACGGGACCCGCCAGCACTACCAGCATCCTGCGCCACGGCGCCTTGTTGCGATACATGCGCTCGGGCGGCACCTCCGGCTCCCGCGGCGATTTGCCCGCGTCGCTCTCACCTTCTACCGTCTCGCCCGCGAACTTCACGTACCCTCCGAACGGCAGCGCCCCGATCGAGTACTCCGTCTCGCCGACCTTTTTCCGGAGGATCTTGGGACCGAATCCGAATGAGAAGGCGACGACACAGATTCCGTTCAGCTTGCCGACGACGAAATGACCCAGTTCGTGCACGAAAACCACTATGCTCAGAACGAAGAAAAAAGCCGCAACCGTTAATAGCATGAATCCTCCATCATTTCGCCGAAGCCTCGCGATG
Organism: Candidatus Krumholzibacteriia bacterium; assembly: GCA_028706585.1. Taxonomy (GTDB): domain Bacteria; phylum Krumholzibacteriota; class Krumholzibacteriia; order Krumholzibacteriales; family Krumholzibacteriaceae; genus SSS58A. Next base: position 11,433 of record JAQTVX010000021.1, read on the forward strand.
CCGCCGCGCGAGAAAATCCCGCGTCCAACGGTCCGCGGCGAGAACATCCTCGATGCTCCTGACCGCGCCGGGCGCGTGAGCCCCGAGCGCCTCCTCTATCCAGGAGACGATCGAGAGGTAGTCTATCCTTCCCGCGAGAAACGCCTCCACGGCGATCTCGTCTGCGGCATTGAGCACGGCTGGAGCCGTCCCGCCGCGTTCGGCCGCTGCGAGCGCCAGCGCAAATCCCGGAAAATTACCCCGGTCTATCGGCGCGAATTCGAGCGTGCCGAAATCGCCGAGACCCAGCTTGCTCCATGGAAATTCCCGTATCTCCGGATAGTATAGCGCGCTCATGAGCGGGAGCTTCATATCGGCGGGGCCCAGATGCGCGATGAGAGAACCGTCGCGAAGCCGGACGATTGAATGAACGATGGATTGCGGATGGATGACGACCCCGATCGCTTCATAGGGGAAATGAAAAAGCCAATGGGCCTCGATCACCTCGAGTCCCTTGTTGAGCAGATTGGACGAATCGACCGTGACCTTCGGACCCATCTTCCACGTAGGATGATCGAGCACCTGCGCGACCGTCACGCCGGTGAGCTGCGTCGGACTTTTGCCGTAGAACGGCCCTCCAGACGCGGTGAGAATGATCTCGACCGTATCGTCGCGGTATCCGCGCAGACACCGGGAGATCGAAAAATGCTCGCTATCGATCGGAATCAGATCCCCGTGATCGCCGGAGACGAGCCGCGAGACGATCTCTCCTCCCGCCACGAGAGTCTCCTTGTTCGCGAGCGCCACCATACACCCGAGCTCCAGCGCCGTGACCGTCGGCACCAACCCCGATATCCCGACGAGAGCGTTGATGACGAGATCAGGCTTCGTCTCGCGAAGCATTGCATCGAGGCCCTCGCTGCCATAGCCAAAGGCCCTTTCCCGCAGGGAAACGTCCTGCCGCACGAGAGCATCGATCGATGAGGAGCTACGCATCGAAAACCGAGCCTCAGGAAAAAGTTCAAGCTGGCGCGAAAGCTCCTCCGTGTTGTTCCCCGCGGCCAGCCCCACGACGGCGAATTCGCCGCGCGCGCCCTTCAATATCTCGAGCGCGGATTTTCCGATCGACCCCGTCGAACCGAGTATGACGATTCTTTTCATCATGAGAAGATCACGTACTTCAATACGTAATAGATGAGTGGCGCCGTGAAGAGAAGCGAATCGAACCGATCGAGAACGCCGCCATGCCCCGGAATCGTTTTCGAGGAATCCTTGATCTTGGCATCGCGCTTGATCATGGATTCTGAGAGGTCTCCGAACTGCCCGACTATCGACGTCACGATCGCGAGAGCGATGCCCGGCAGAAGCGCCATATACGGGGCGATCGTCGCCCGACAGACGAGCATCCCGACGACGGAGCACAGGACGCCGCCGATCGCGCCTTCGTACGTCTTGCCCGGCGAAACGCTCGGCAGTATCTGGCGTCTTCCGAGCCAGCTCCCGACGAAATACGCGCCGGTATCGTAGCACCACGTGATGGCGAAGGTCATTATAACGAACGAAAAGCCCAGCGAGTAATCGAGCCCCTTGAGGTGCGGGAGCTCTCTCAGGAGAATGAGATGGCTTCCGAGCCAGGCAACGTAGAACACGCCGAAGACGGTCACGGAGACGTGGTACACGGCCAGCCCCTTGTCCCTGCGGGCGAGCTCGAGCGCCATGATTCCGATGAAGATAACGCTCATCAGGAGATTGGCGTATACCCCTTGCTGGAAGAACATGTACCACGAAAGCGCGAGGCCGCTCAGTATCCCCATCGTCTTGTAAGGACGCAGCCCCTTCGCCTCCATCATCTTGTAGAACTCCCACATCCCGATCAGGATCATGATATCGATGAGCGCGAGATAGTAGTAGCCGCCGCGCCTCGCGATGATGACCAGGCACGGAATGAAGATAATGGAGGCGAGCACGCGCTTGGCGACCGAATCGGGTCTCCGGGGAGCAGCGGCGAGCGCATTCTGCCTCGTTGCGGTGAGTCCGTCACCCGATGTCGTCATCGGAACCTTCCTTGAGCCCGCCGAACCGCCGCTCGCGAGAGAGGTATTCGCGGATCGCACCAATGAGGTGCTCTTCCCTGAAATCCGGCCAAAGCGTGTCGGTCACGACGATCTCGGTATACGCGAGCTGCCACAGAAAGAAATTGCTGATCCGCATCTCTCCGCTCGTCCTGACGAGAAGGTCGGGATCGGAGAGCTCGGGATCGTAGAGATATCGCCGAAACGTCTTGTCGTCGACATCTTCGAGAGGCAGGTTTCCGTCCCGCACAGCGCCGGCGAGCGAGCGCGCCGCGTCGACGATTTCCGCTCGGCCGCCGTAGCTCAGACACAGGTTCAGAACCATCCCCGTGTTCCCCGAAAGCTTGTCGATCGTCTCATCGAGGGCTTGCCTGGTTTCGCGAGGGAGCATCCCGAGCCTCCCGATGGCTCGCAGGCGTATGTTGTTCTCCCTGAGCTCGAGGTACTCCGAGTGGAGCACTTCCCGGAGGAACCGCATCAGACCCTCCACCTCGACGCGCGGCCGCCTCCAGTTCTCCAGTGAAAATGTGTAGAGCGACAGAGTCGAAAGCCCGAGCTTCGCGGAGGCCCGTATAGCCGCACGCACCGATTCAGTTCCCGCTCGGTGGCCGGCGAGGCGCGGAAGGTGCCGCTTCCTCGCCCATCGGCCGTTGCCGTCCATGATGATGGCGACGTGACGCGGGAGCGCCGGGTTTCCCTTGAGCTCCTCGAACGCGCGATCAATGGAATCGTTCATTGCATTGTGTCCCGGATCGGCGACGCTGGCCCGCCTAGACCTCCATTATATCTTTCTCTTTCGCGACAAACACTCTCTCGAGATCGGCGGTCTTCTTATCGGTGAGATCCTGTATCTCCTTCTGGCTGCGGTGAAGATCGTCCTCCGTGATCACATGATCCTTCTCGAGCTTCTTCAGCTTTTCGATCGCGTCGCGGCGGACGTTACGCAGTGCCACCTTCGCCTCTTCAACCATGTGCTTCACGGCCTTAACCAGCTCGCGGCGCCGTTCCTCGGTGAGCGGAGGGAGCGGAACGCGGATGAACGTGCCGTCACTCTGCGGGTTGAGCCCGAGGTTGGCCGTTTGAATCGCCTTGACTATCTCTCCGACGAGCGGTTTCTCCCAAGGCTGCACTGTGATGAGCTTGGGGTCGGAAACGGTGACGTTCGCGACCTGTTTGAGAGGGACCTTCGCCCCGTAGTAATCGACCTTGACGCCGTCGAGGAGCGCCGGCGTCGCCTTGCCCGTGCGAATGGTCGCGAGCTCGGCTTCGGTCTTCTCGATCGTCGTTTTCATGTGCCGTTCCGCGGTTAGAATGATTTCTTTCGCTTCCATCGGCGCCGACCTCCTCACTCGACAATTGTTCCGAGACGCTGCCCTTCGAGAACACGCGTCAGATTGCCCTTCTTGAGAATGTTGAACACGACGATCGGAATGCTGTTCTCCCTGCAGAGCGCCACCGCCGTCGCGTCCATAACGCGAAGATCGTCTCTGAGCACGTCTATGTAGCTCAGGCTCCGTATCATCTTCGCCGCGGGATTCTTCACCGGATCGCTCGTATAGATGCCGTCGACTTTCGTCCCCTTGAGAAGCGCGTCCGCCTTCAGCTCGACGGCGCGGAGCGCCGCCGCCGTATCGGTCGTGAAGTAGGGGTTGCCCGTTCCGCCGGCAAGTATCACGAGACGCCGGTTCTTGAGATGATCGAGCGCCTGCCTCCTGATGTAAGGCTCGGCGAACTGCTCCATGGTTATGGCTGTCATTACGTGCGCCTCGACGCCGGCGTGCTCGAGCGCAGCCTGGAGAGCCATCGCGTTGATGATCGTCCCGAGCATCCCCATGCAATCGGCC
>JAQTVX010000254.1 GCA_028706585.1 Candidatus Krumholzibacteriia bacterium
TCACGGGAGCGGAGGACACGCCGGGAGTCTTCGAACTTGCCTATGATGGCGTTCTCTTTCTCGACGAGATAACGGAGATCGACCCATCGCTGCAGGCGGAGCTGCTCCGGGTCATCCAGGAGAGGGAGTTCGAGCGGAACGGGAGCTCGAGAAAGATCCCGTTCCGCGGGAAGCTTCTCGCCTCGACGAATCGGCCGCTGAAGGAAAGCCTAGAGGCCGAATCGTTTCGGAAAGACCTGTACTTCCGGTTCGGCGCTTATGTGATCAATGTGCCGCCTCTCAGGGATCGGCGCGAGGACATTCCCGCTCTCGCGCGCCATCTTCTCGCGCGCAAGTCGATGGAGCTCAAGAGGCCGATGCGCGAGTTCGATGAGGCGACGATGACGGATCTCTGCCGAAGGGATTGGCCGGGCAACGTGCGCGAGCTCGAAAACGCGATCGTGGCGTACGTCGTGCGCGGCAGCTTCAGGGATACGACTGCGTTCGAAGGGGAATCCGATGATGCCCTGTCAGGCGAAGCCCTATACCGAATGAGCTATCGCGATGCGAAAACGGCCGTTCTCAGAGAATTTCAGCGGAAGTACACGGATGCAGTCATCGCGGCGTGCGGCGGGAACCTTGGAGAGACAGCCAGGCGCATGGGGCTCACGCGGTTCGGTCTCCAGAAGATACTGGGTGAAATAAAGAAGTGAGATTCCTTCCTCTCGAGTGCTCGCCGGGTGCTCCTCCAGGTATGAAGGTCAGACGGGTAATGGCAACACGAGTTGCGGTCGAGCTCCGAAAGGTCTCTTGATCGCAACTGATGCCGTGATAAATGGTTGCCGAACATCTCTCCCTGCAAGGAACAGCAACTGCAGTTGCGCGCGGAGTGTCCCTTCTCGGTCCGGCACGACAAGCTTGGTCCGCGTAATCCAACGTTTATACTGCAAATAGGAGCGATATTCCCGATCCGTCCCCTGTCGCTGCACATTGGAACACCGGTTGCTCTTCACATTAGTTGCAAACGAGAGCGATCGACTCGAAATGCGCACGACGGATTGATCTCGTGAGGGCACCGGAGGGGAAGCGGCTCCCGCCGCTGCCGGCACCTAGGGGAAGAGATGGGGACGAAGCTCGTTTGGAGTTCGGAGGCTGAAGCTATGAACTCTGCCGGGATTGAAAATGGTGAACTTCTAATCGTTGAAGACGATCGCGACTTCATCGAGGATCTGTTCACGATGTGGAGCTCTCCCCTTCCGGTTGCCCGCGCTTCCTCGGGAGAAGAGGCGGTTGAGTATCTGCGGACGAACGTTCCCGCGCTCGTCTTGCTCGACCTCAACCTGCCTCATTGCCTCGCCCGCGACGATGCCGATGAGGGGCTCGAAATCCTATCCTACATCAAGAATCAAGTCGGTTCCGACGTCCCCGTGATCGTGGTCACGCGGGAAAGCTCGCAAGAGATGCGTTCAGCCGCCGCCTCGTTGGGCGCGCGGGACTTCCTGCCGAAACCTCTCGATGTCTCCGGCCTCGAGAATGCCGTTTGGAGCGTTCTGCGAGAGCGTCGAGACAGCTCTTCCTGACGAACATCGGGTTACGCGACCGCCCGGCGTCGCGCATTGACAGGACCAGCTTCAATCCCTACAATATGCCGGACTTCGTTTCGCATTCATACGGATTGCCGATGGAGGGCCCTAGGTGAACTATGAGAATTACTTTCAACTGATAGGCGGGCTCGGCTTTTTTTTCTACGGCATCCGCGTGATGTCGGACAGTCTCCGGAAAGTCTCGAGCGAGCGTCTCAAGAACGTGCTGGCGCTCCTTACCCGTAACAAATTCATCAGTCTGCTCACGGGGATCGTAGTCACCATCGCCATACAGAGTTCGAGCGCGCTCACCGTCATGCTCGTCGGCTTCGTGAATGCGGGGCTCATGACGCTCCGGCAGGCGATCCCCGTGATCTTTGGCGCCAATATCGGTACGACAACGATGGCGTGGATCGTGAGTGTCGTTGCGGTTTTCGACGTATTTGTATTCGCGCTTCCTCTCGTGGCTATCGGTTTTCTCATGATGGAGGTGCCGAAACGTCCGCACGTCAAGAATTGGGGCGGGGCGATATTCGGATTCAGCGTTCTCCTGGTCGGGCTAGGATTCATGAAGGATTCCGTTGCCCCTCTCCAGTCGAACCAACACATCCAGGATATCATGATCAATTTCGGCCGGTACCCGATTCTCGGCGTGCTCGTAGGGACGATCATGACGATGGTGCTCCAGAGCAGCGGCGCAACGATCGCAATCGTGCAGGTGCTCGCCTTTCGGGGGCTCATTGATTTTCCGTCGACTGTTTCCATCATTCTCGGCGACAACATAGGAACGACGATCACGGCGCAGCTCGCTGCCATCGGGACGAATACCGGGGCAAAACGCGTGGCGTGGGCGCACACGATGTTCAACGTGTTCGGAGTCTGCTACATGCTCGTTTTCGTTTACCTCGGCTGGTACCCGAAACTGGTTGAGTCGTTCTTCCCCGGAGGTATCACCGAGAACAATATCATGATGCATATCGCGCTCGCGCACAGCCTCTTCAACATCGCGAACACGATCGTGTTCCTCCCCGGCACCAGGCTCCTCCAGCGGGTCGCGGAGCGAATCGTGCCTCAGAAAGAGGAACTTATCAGCATGCAGCCGCAATACCTGGAGAAGCGCCTCCTCGAGACACCGATCATAGCCCTCGAACAGAGCAAGAAGGAAATCATACGGATGCTCCGGCTGGCGGATTCGGGCCTGCGTGATTCCTTCGCCCTCTTCTTCGCCGAGAAATGGGACCTGGCCGGCAAGGTGAAGCAGAAGGAGGAGGCGGTCGACAACCTTCAGGCCGAGATAACACGCTACCTCATCGATATCTCCATGCATCAGCTCGACGAGAGCGAGGCGGAGCAGATACCGGTGCTCATTCACTCGGTGAACGACATCGAGCGGATCGGCGACCATTCGGAGAATATTCTTGAGCTGGCTCAGCGAAAGATCGCCCAGAAGCTCCCGTTCAGCGAGGACGCGCGGGCCGAGCTCAAGCGGATGATCGAAACGGTTCAAGAGATGATCAGCGAGGTTCTGCTCGGCCTCGAGACCGGGGATAACGCGCATGCTCATCGGGCGCTTCACTGTGAGGATCAGCTCAACCGGATGCAGATCGAGCTCCGGCACGCGCACGTGCAGCGCCTCAACGACGGCTCATGCAAGGTACTGTCGGGGCTCGTGTATCTCGATTTTGTGGATTACTTGGAGAAGATCGGCGACCATCTCACCAACATCGCTCAGGGGCTGTTGAGCGGGCTTCGCTGGGAGACGCACTGAGATGAAGCGCTCGCCGGCCGCCATCTCGCTGATAGGCATCGCCCTCCTGGCCGGTTGCAGCACGCCCAAGACGGTTCTCGTTCCTCTCGCTCCGGGTGATTCGGACGCGTACGCAGGGGCCAAGTCAATATTGGTCGTCCTCAAGACCGCCGAGGTTTATGAGATGAAGAATTTCTCCGTTCGCGGAGATTCCTTGATGGGCACGAGAATATTGCGGCGAGAGAGCGGCGCGAAAAAAGGCGAGTGGGAAACCGTGCTCGCGCTCGAGGATATCAGCTCGATTCAGGTCGCGACTACGTCGGGGCGGGGCGACATGTTCCTTG
>JAQTVX010000255.1 GCA_028706585.1 Candidatus Krumholzibacteriia bacterium
GGGGGTCTTCGTAATAACCTTCGCCGCACCGAAGCTCTCGGTGAAAAGAACGGGATTGAGCACCCGTTCGTTCGCCGGATCCCTCTGATCAATGAACTGGGTCTCGATCCTTGCCGAGGCGAAGGGATCGAAGAACATGCCTGTCGTGAAACGGAATACCGTCTCGAGATCGATCCGGTCCGTCGACTTCACCGGCTTGGACCAGTGCTTAGTCTCTTCGTTCTGGCTGTGCGTCTGCCCGAAGAAGAGCTTCAGTGTATTCTTGTTGTTGACGATGGTGGTGAACTGACGCTCGAAAATCCCGTTCGAATTGAAAAGCCAGGAGATCGAACCGGACTCTCCGCCGCTCCAGTTGTCGCTGTACGCGTTCTGGGTCAGAGTCAGACTCGCATCGACGGATTTTTGCCAGGGATCGGCGAGAAGGTCGCCGGCCGATGCGGTCAGGACCATCGCCGCGATTGATAATACGATTCGCTTCATTCTTGCTCCTTTCGAAATCACGCCAAGAAGACGGCTCGCCCCAGCCACCTTTCAGTAGTATGGCTCATCGGCCACCTCGCGGAGGATTCATCGCTCCGGCCGCCGAGGTGCTCGGCCAGAAACTTCTCGGCGGCATTCCAGAATATCATCCTGTCTTGCAGTCTCGAGATTCCTTGCCCCTCGTCCGGGAACAACAGATACACGCATTCAATGCCATTGGCGTTGAGCGCGGCGATGATCCGCTCCGTATCCGCTCTTGGAACGAAGGGATCCCGCTCTCCCTGTATTACGAGCAGAGGATCCCGTATGCGGTCCGCTTTGTAGAGAGGGGAACGGGACTGGAGAAATTCCGCGTCCGTTTCCGGATTCCCGACGCGCATAAATATCGTTGATCTAATAGGACCGTACTTCCGAGGCAGAGAACCGAGCCAACCGAGCAAATCGCTCTGTCCGGAGACGTCGATGCCGCAGCAGAAGAGACCCGGATCCGTCGCCATGCCCTCTAGAGCCGCATATCCGCCGTAAGATGAGCCGAAGATGGCCACTCTCTCGGAATCAGCGATGCCCTGCCCAACTGCCCAATCCACGGCATCGATGAGATCTTTCTGCATCCTTCCGCCCCACTCCCGGTTTCCCGCATTCACGAAATCCTTGCCGTATCCGCTGGAACCCCGAGAATTGACTTGAAGGCAGGCGTATCCTCTGCTCGCCAGCCACTGCACCTCCGGATTGTAGCCCCAGTAATCACGCGCCCACGGTCCTCCGTGAACGCGTATAACAAGCGGAAGATCTCTACGCGTTCTGGCGGTTGGATACGTAATGTAGCCCTGAATAGCGAGACCATCCCTCGCCTTGAACGATATCGGCTCCATGCGAGCGAGCGTGTAATCCGAGAGCTCGGGTATTTCATCGAATAAGAAAGTGCCCCGTTTCGTTCTCCTGTCGTAAAGGTAATAAGAAACCGGGCCGTTGTCCTTGTTGAAGCTCACAACCCAAACCGAATCAGAGGCATCGGTGCTCTGAAATTCGAAATCCCCACGATCGAGCTTCGCCACCGCCTCCAAATCGCTCCGGATGGCGTCGTCGAGCACTTCCCATTCGAGTCGCGAGCGTGCGTATGCAACCGCTTGCATCTCGTATGTATCAACCTGAAAGAAAAGGGAAACGATCTCGTAATTCGGTTCTCCGGCAAGTACTTCCGCGGCGCCGTCCTCGACCGCTATCCTGACCAGCCGTCCCGTGTTCGATTCGCTGGCGTCGATGCAAAACACGCCGCTGCCGTCCCGCGCGAAACGTACGGCCCCGCTCGAGGCACCCTCCTGGTAATCCCGCGAGCACACGATCCTCCATGGCGCTCCCTCACTCTGCCGGACGATAAGATCGTATCCTCCCCCGGGCCGCGAAGCCATCGCGCCACGGACGATGAAGTCGGCATCGGCGATCCACCTGACGACGTTGCCTGGATTTCTCGTGCCAAGAGCAGCGCACCGGTATCCAGATCGAGTCGATACGCGTCGCTCGCGTAAGGATTGTCCCTGTTCATTGAAATGATCAGCTCGTGCGGGAACCTCTTGCTGTATGAAACAACGCCCACCGAGACGCTATCGAAAGGCGTATAATCCTCGGCCTCACCGGTTCTCAGATTGGCGCCCCAGAGCCGCCAATGGTTCGTTCCTGCGGCGTCTTGCAGGAACATGATATGAATTCCATCGTACGCCCAGAAGTACTTCTTGATCCCCCTGTCGGCATCCCTCGTCACGGCGCGATCATCATCCTGTCCGATAGTGCGGACCCATACGTTGAGAACGCCGTTGTACGGAGCGAGGTACGAGAGTCTATTCGCATCGGGGGATATCTGCGGGGCGGTTTTCGCCGGGTTTCCGAAGAGGACGCTGGTCGGGATGAGCTTCGTTTCGCGCTTTCCGCATGAAACGACGTCTGAGGCTATAGCCATGCTCATGATGCAGCCAAGGCATTGGATCGATAGGTTCGAGCGCCTCACGCTTGCCGCCTCTTTCCCGTCTATCACCTACATCATGCGCGGTTGATATATCGTAGTGCGGCGCCTCGCGAGCGTCAAGAGTTACCCATTCGCCTCGAGGCGGGATATGTGGGCGTCAAGGCATTCCAGCGAGCGTTTAACGTACTCTTTCCTTCGGTCCGTCCGACGAGCCTTTATCGGCGGCAGAATCCCAAAATTCGCGTTCATGGGCTGAAAAGGGCTTCTTCCTTCCACACAGTGGCGCTGGAGCGATCCAACGAGTGTCTCGCGCGGCAGCAGTGCCGCCCGTCTCCCTTCGAGATACTGAACCACGTTTCGCGCTACTATCACACCGTGTCCTATCGATTCCACATATCCCTCGACGCCAACCATCTGGCCCGCGAAAAAGAGTCCATCGCATTTTCGCGACATTTGCATTTCATCGAGGATCCGCGGCGAATCGAGAAATGTATTTCGATGGACCGACCCCCAGCGAAGGATCTCCGGGGCCCGGAAACCGGGGAGAACGCTCAAGAGCTCCTCCTGCGCCTTCCGCGTCAGTCTCGTCTGAAAGCCGACGAGACCGTAAAGCGTTCCGTCCATCGTCTCCTGTCGAAGTTGTAGCACGGCATGGGGCTCTCTGAGCGTCGTAGGATTGACGAGCCCCTTCGGTTTGAGGGGTCCGAAGCGCAGCGCATCGAACCCGCGCGCGGCGATCACCTCGACCGGGAGACAGCTCTCGAAGCATCGCGTCTCCTCGAAGCCGTGCTTCTCGGCCTTAGGAGCACTACGCAAGAAATCGACAAGCCGCCCGTACTGGTCTCTGTCGAGTGGAATGTTCCAGTAATCATCCCCGCCTTTGCCGTATCTTGATGCCTTGTACGCCCATGTGGGATCTATCGATTCCGCGCTCACGGAAATCGATATCGCGTCGTAAAAATAGAGATGCTCGGAGGAAAAATGGTCGCTGATGGCTTTCGAAAGATAGTTCGATGTCAACGGCCCCGTGGCGATCACCGAGCATGGACCCAGATCGAGATCCTTTTGCTCGAATCGCAGCACCTTGATAAGTGCCTGAGCTTCGATGCGCGACGTAACCGCCCTCGAGAACATCTCCCGGTCGACGGCGAGCGCGTGTCCCGCCTGGACCCGAGATTCGGCTGCTGCCTCGAGGAGAAAACAGCCGAGCAT
>JAQTVX010000256.1 GCA_028706585.1 Candidatus Krumholzibacteriia bacterium
TCTGCCTGGCCGCTCGTCCACGCATACTGCGCCGTCACGGACGGGGCCGCCGTGCTTTTACCGAGGTCGAGCTCGAACGTCGCAGCACCCCCGAGGTCTCCGATCCTCCCCTCCGCCACGAAGACGGTATCCGAAATAATCGCGAGGAGCTCCGCGTCCGTTCCGAGATGCTTCACGACGAGCGCGAACACGCTCGTCGAGAGAACCATAACTAGAGCGAATGCGATCAACAGAGTTACGATATTTCTCACGATTCCCCGACCTTTCCCCTCCGGCACCTTTCCCACGACCGAAGGATCGTCATTGAATTAGAATCAGGCTCAAGCAAACGCAATAACCCATTATCGGGGACTATTATAGCACAAATTGTCCCGTCTGTCCATAGATGAAAAATGGAAGGCCCCATGAGCCTTCCATTTAAAAACGTTGCCTGGCAGAATCGTGGCCGCGTCAGTTCTGTCGGCCCTGCTATTTCCCTTCCACATCCCTCTTCTCGAGCACGGACGCCAGCAGCAAACCCACGCCCAGTGCCGTTGGAATGAGGCCCCAGATTCCAGCTTCGATCCCCTTGGCCACGCTGATCGACAACACCAATGCCAAACCGATGAGCGTGATGACGAGACCCCAGGCACGAAACGCAAGATACCTCGGCTTGACCTTCTGCACCGGCTTGGTTTCCTGGGGTATCGGAATGCCCTTCTCCATCGCGAGGATCCGTTCCTTGTGTTTGAGCTCCTCTTCTTTCCCCTTCGCGAGCACTCCGACTACGGCGATTGCCATTCCACCCAGAACCGCGATGATGGGTATCAATAGCGCGACTACACCGGCATCGAATCCGAACATGGCGACTCCTTTCCTTCGGACTTCCCCGTGACCGAATTGAATCCAAATCCACTCACTCGCGTCTCGACCAATTCGACCGGAGCACGCAGGGATTTGTTTCAAGAATTTTCACATTCGAATTGTGGAGTTTCGGACCGTCGTCGAATATGCAATAATTCGCGTGAAACTTCTCCGCGTCTTTTCATGTCCAATCCATATGGAGGAACTCCATTTGAAGGATCATGAAGACCGCGACCTGGTGCGGGAAGCACTCGCTGGAAACCAGAATGCCTTCAAGAAGATCCTGGAGAAGCACCATCCCCTCGTCTACTCGGTGGTGCGGGGAGTCGTCGGGCCATTGGAAGAGACGGAAGATATCGTGCAAGATGTTTTCATAAAGATATTCGGTGCCCTGCGCGATTACCGCGGTGAGGCGGCGCTTTCGACGTGGATCTATCGCATCGCGCGAAACGAGGCGGTCAACTCGATACAGAAGCGGAGGCTCCCGTCGATCCCGATCGACGACTGTGACAACCTCGTGACGGATGAGGACAGTCCCGAGACATCGCACGAGAGGAAGATCACACGGGAGCGTCTCGAGCATTTCATCGAACGGCTCGACGAGAATCAGCGCCTTGCGATCGAGCTGCGCTACATGGGGGAAAAGTCCTACGAGGAAATTGCGGAAGCGATGGATATTCCGTTGGGAACCGTCAAGACGCATATCTATAGAGCGAAGCTTTCGCTCAGGCGGATGATCACTGGCGCCGGCGCGAAAGCATTCGAGAAAGGCATCGGCGGACAATGAGCTGCGACCAAATCGAACAGTTTCTACCGCGATACATGGAGAACGATCTATCCGAGGACGACAGGCGCATGATCGAATCGCACCTCGCCTCCTGCGCGAAGTGCCGTCGGTCGCTCGAGGCGTTCGCGGCGCTCGAGGAATCTTTGACCAGCCTCAAGACCGCGGTTCCATCGTGGAGAACGGCGGATGAGAGATTGTCGCTGATCTTCGGGCCCGAAAGAGAGCGCTCAGTCGCCGCGCGCGTCTTGAATGCACCTTTCGCCGCCGGACTGTCGTTCATTGCGCTGGGAATAGTGCTCTTCTGGAAAGGCAACGCGCTGTTTCCCGCGCTGCGATCGTTTGGTACCCGATTCGCGTTCTTCTCGGACACCCTGATGCAGAGCCTCTCGCACGCGTTCGCCGAGGCCTCGGGCCTTAACCCCGCGATGCTGATCTCGATATACGTGCTCCTCACCCTTGCGCTCCTCTCCGGGACCGGGCTCGTCGTGCTGAGATTTGCGAGAAAATAGCGGCGGGCTTTCGGCTGGCGTTCAGCCCTCCAGCTTCTTTCTGACGATTTCGCCGGTTAGCTTCGGATTCGCCTTCCCGGCGCTCTTTTTCATCACCTGACCGACGAAGAAACCGAGAAGCTGCGTCTTGCCGGCCTTGTAGCGGGCGACCTCGTCCGGATTCTCGGCGATGACGTCCGCCGCCCATTGCTCCAACTCCCCTTCGCCGCTCACCTGTACGAGACCGAGTCTTTCGACGATCCTCCCGGCGCTCTGTGCGGATTTGACCATCTCCTTGAAGACCTCGCGTCCTGCGGAGTTGCTGATGACACCGCCGGAAACAAGGGCAATGAGCTCGGCGAGCGGCTTCGCCCCCACGGGCGCCTTGAAAGCGAACGCATCCGCAGCGGAAGGCTCCGTATCGCCGCTCGACTTTCTCTCCTCGAGAATCTCGCGCATAACCCAGTTCGCCGCCGGCTTGGAAGCCGCGCCGGAGCTTACGACCTCCTCGTAATAGTCCGCGAGCCCCCTCTCCGCGCACAGCACGCCCGCGTCGTAAGCGGGAAGGCCGTACTTCTCGCGAAATCTCTTCTCGCGCTCGAGCGGAAGCTCCGGAAGCCCGGCGCGCAGTCCTTCTATTTGGCCTGAGGCGACCTCGAGAGGCGGGAGATCCGGTTCCGGAAAATACCTGTAATCGTGCGCGTATTCCTTGCTCCTCATGGTGAGGAGCTTCTTCTGCGTCGAGTCCCACAGATTGGTGACCTGCTCGATGCGGCCGCCGCTTCGAAGCACGCCCGCCTGCCGTTCAATCTCGAAACGGATCCCCATCTCGACCGCCTTGAACGAGTTGAGGTTCTTGATCTCCGTCTTCGTCCCCAACGCGGTCTCCCCGCGGCTCCGCAGGGATATGTTCACGTCGCAGCGCAGCGAGCCCTCCTCCATGTTTCCGTCGCAGATCTCGAGATACCTCAAGAGCTGCCTCAGAGTGATGAGGTACTTCGAGGCCTCCTCGGCAGTGGCGATTTCGGGCCTGCTCACGATCTCGATGAGCGGCACGCCGCAGCGGTTGAAATCTACGAGGCTCCCCCCTTCGCCGGCATGAACCAGCTTTCCCGCATCCTCTTCGATATGAATGCGCTCGATTCCGATCCTCTTCACCGCGCCATCGATCTCGAACTCGAGGTGTCCGTCCTCGCATAGCGGCTTGTCGTACATCGATATCTGATAGTTTTTTGGACAATCGGGATAGAAGTAGTTCTTTCTGGCGAAAACGCTGCGCGCTTCTATTCGGCATCCCGTCGCGAGCCCCATGATAACCGCCATCGAGACGGCCTCCCGGTTGAGAACGGGCAGTGCGCCGGGAAGGCCGAGGCACACGGGACATACGCTCGTGTTCGGCTCCGCTCCGAATACGCTGGGGCACGCACAGAAGATCTTGGTCTTCGTCGCGAGCTGGGCGTGCACCTCGAGCCCTATGACGGCTTCGAACTCACTGTTTGCCACGAAGCCCCTTCCCCTCGCTGGAACCGTC
>JAQTVX010000257.1 GCA_028706585.1 Candidatus Krumholzibacteriia bacterium
CGAGCGCGCCTATCTCGTTGCCTCTCACGCGCTGATTCTCGAGAACACCTGCTCGGGCGGCGGGGGCGGCGGAGGGATGTACTTCCGGGCGGAGCACATTAATTTCAAGAACAGCATCGTCGCCCTGAACGAATGCGGCGGCGGCGGCGGGGGCGGCGGCATCTACGCCGACAGCACCTCCGGCTCGATCGTGAACAATACGTTGGATCGCAATCATGCATCCGACGGCGGCAACGTCTACGTGAGCGCGGCCACCTCTCTAACGTTCAAGAACAATCTCGTGACGTACGGCTCGCAGTACGGTTTCCAGGCGGCGAGCATGGACAACGTCACGTACAGCTACAACGACTGCTACGGGAACACGCCCGCGGATTACGACGAGGTGGTTCCCGACACGACGAACATCAGCAGAAGCCCGTTCTACGCGGACACGACCGCGTTCAACTATTACCTGCTGGTTCACTCGGGCGGCATAGATACGGGCGATCCATCCGTCGCTGCCGATCCCGACGGCTCGCGGGCCGATCAGGGCGCGTACGGGGGCGCGAGCGGCTACCAGGCTGCGCCCGAGTACGTGAAGAACCTGGCGGCGGCCGTCATGAGCGACACGACGATCCAGTTGACCTGGGACCAGGCGAGCGGCGCCGCCTCCTATGCCGTGTACGGCTCGCAGACGTCCGGTTTCGCGCCGGAACAGTCGGTCTGCCTCGGCAGCGTGGCCGATCCGACGATCACCTTCCTGCATGAGCCGGTCGGCGGCTGCTGGTACTACCGCGTCTCCGCGGCCAACGCCCTCGGCTACGGCGGAGGCTACTCCTCGGAGGACGGCGAATGCGCGGTGGGACCCGATCTAATCGCTCCGACCGTCGAGGTGGTCTATCCGAACGGCGGAGAGAGCATAGAGCCGGGCGACACGATCGAGGTCAAGTGGCTCGCGAGCGACAACAAGCAGGTCGACTCCGTGAGCATCTATTACTCGTCGAACGCCGGGACGGACTACAACCTGATCGTTCAGGGCTGCACGGCGGACTCGACGTACGAGTGGATCGCGCCGGAGATCAGCTCCGACTCCTGCCTGGTGCGTGTGGTCGCCTACGATCCGAGCCTCAACGCCGGGGTCGACGCGAGCGATTCACTCTTCTCGATCAAAGTGGCGACGGGGGTCGACGACACGCCGGTGCCGTGCTTCACCTCGCTCAACCAGAACTACCCGAATCCGTTCAACCCTTCGACGAGGATCTCCTACTCGCTCAAGGCCGCGACCCGCGTGTCATTGAGGATCTACAATATCAGCGGCAGGCTGGTGAGGGTGCTCGTGGATTCCACGGAGCCCATGGGCGCGCACGAAGCGGTGTGGAACGGAAAGGACAACACCGGGAGATCCGTCGCGAGCGGCATCTATTTCTATCGGCTCGACGCTGGGGCCTTCTCGGCGACGAGGAAGATGGTGCTGATTCGCTGATACCGTCCGCCGCTGGCGGCTATTTTCTATACCAGACGGTCCACCAGTCGGAGGCGCCCGTGCCGCAGCTCACGAAGAACGTGCCGTAATCCTCCGGACGCTCGGTCAACGGGCGGCAGACCGCGATCGCGTTCACCTCGAAGAACGAGCGGAGACGCATGGCCCTCTGCTCGGCCAGCGTAACCTTGAGCTCGATCGAGTATGGCGGCCAGCAGGGGCCATCCTTCACGTGCCTGAGCTCCGTGCAGCTGAGGACCTTTACGCCTTCCGACGAAACGAGTCTCTTGAGGTCGAGCGCCGCCTTCTTGTACAGCTCGTTTCCCGCGAAATCCATGGAGCTCAAACGTATCCATGCGGCGTCCGCGGGCGCCTCATCGGCGTTACCGGAGCCGCATCCGACAGCGATAGTCTCGATCACGCAGCCGCCGATCTTCTTGGTCTGGATCGTTCCGGACTTGCCTTTGCCGCAGCCGAGGGAAGCTGCAACCACGGCGCACCACAGCACCATAAGCGCTAACGGCATTCTCATCGCGAACCCTCCTTCGTCTCGCTCCGGCCGGACGCGCTATTGCGGCCCCATCTGCCGGAGCCAGACTCTTATCCCGAGCCTCAAGTCGAGAGAGCGATATCTATCACTGAGAATGTTCCCGGCGCTGTCGTACACGGCGTCGCCCTCGTAATTCTCCAGATGAGGGCTCGAGAACTGCTTGGTTTGAAGCCCCGCGTAGTATGTGCATTCGAGCGATAGGTCGATAGTGCTCGTGATCGAAGATTCCACTCTGCCCGTGATGAGGGCCTCGGGGGCGTTGAGCTTTCCCCCTCCGGAGATGAGATTCGTGACGCCGTATCCGATGCCCGCACCGAGCGTGGGCTTGAAGTACTTGCCTTCGGGCCGGAAATGCCGCTGCAATACCAGCGCGTAGCTGAAGTGCCGCATCTTTCCGGGAAAGCTGTCCGAGGGGCACGTGTAGTCGAAGCCGGGGAAAAACATCGCCGCGAAGTGCGCCTCGAGCGACCAGTAATCCTCGGCGAACGTTCGGCCGAGAGAGACGGCGAAGCTGTACCCGGCGGCAACCTTCGCGTTGCCCTGGAGCTGGAGCTCGGCGTCGAGGTTCTTGAGAGACACGTCGCTCGCCCCGGCGCCGATGCGCAGGAAGAATCGATCCTCGGCGGCGGCGGGAGACGCCATGGCGCCCGCGAGGGTCAGAATCACGATGATCAAAGGAAGTTTATGCACGGGTTGTTCCTCCGGTTTATGTATATGAAAAATACATACCCGGCCCCGGCGGTGTCCAGCCATTTCGCCGAATGTATTTCTTGCGCATCGATGCGCGCGGGGGAATAATGACCTTTGGGCTTGCAGCGTTCGGCAGGCAGCCGACGAAGGAGAACACATGAATGCTATCTGGAAAATGCTCGTCGCGATGGCGCTCGTCATTTGCGCCGCCCTGCCCTGCGCGGGCACGGGAGGCGCCGCTTGGGAGAACGCCGCGCCCGGCGCGCCGACATCCGGGACGGCGGTGGATATCGCGAACCTGCTGCCCGCCGCGAGCGAGATTCCCGGTTGGAAGATCGACGAGGAGCCTCTCGTGTACACCGCGGACAATCTCTGGGAGTACATCGACGGCTCGGCCGATAACTTTCTCTCTTATGGCTTCCTCCGCCTGATCGCGCAGGATTACGTTTCGGCCGCGGGCAAGGGGCTCGCGGTCGAGATCTATGAGCACGAGACCTCCCTCATGGCGTACGGCATCTACGCGCAGATGCGAAGCCCCGGACTCCAGCTTCGCGAGATCGGGGATGAGGCATTCTCCGATGCGTATTCCATGAGCTTCAGGAAAGGCAATTTCTTCGTGCGCATTGCCGTATTCGAATCGGCCGACGAGCTGCGGGAGGCACTCGAGCGATTCGCCGTTGCGATCGCGGCGAAGATCCCGGAGGGCGAGGCGCTGCCCGCCGAGGTGGATGTGTTCCCCGAGGAAGGGCTCGTGCCGAACGACACGCGATATATCACGCAGGGCGTCCTCGCCCGTGAGGGGTTCCCGAGCGCCTTCGTGGGCACGTACGGACTGGCTGGCGGCGAAGCGAAGCTCTACCTCTCGACTCTCGCGGACGGCGCCGCCGCGCGGGATACTCTCAACTGGTATCTCTCCCGCGTGACGTCGTTTCAGGAGATG
>JAQTVX010000258.1 GCA_028706585.1 Candidatus Krumholzibacteriia bacterium
CTTCCTAGTATTCGTAGTGAAAATAGGCCAAAAGGAGGAATCATGGGCAGAAACGGTATCGGGGCGCTTGTCGCAATAGCGGCGCTCGCCGCGTGTTTGGCGGGGTGCTCACAGGAAGGAAAATTGGTCGTCGAGAACGCGGGCGCATCCGAGTTCCAGGGAACAGTTGAAAATACCCATGTGACGCTCGATCCGGGAGCCTCGTACCGGACGTCGATATATATCGGGAAGAGCCTTGCCATCATCGGACCGACGAACATCAAGGTTGCGATCAATGGATCCTCGGAGACCAAGAGAGCCTTCAGCGACCAGGCCGAGGTGAAGGGCGACGAAACGACCACCTATCGGATAATCGACGACGTGGGCGCCGTCAATCTGGCAAACGCTTACAGCCTTGCAATTAATGAGATCAGCTACAAGCTCTGCAGCGAAACATCCTTCTCCGTATCCCTTTTGGGCACGCATAAATCACTTTCTCCGGGCTCGAGTGTGGCCATTCAGCTCGACGCTGGCTGCTGGGATATCCTTGTGAACTACGGTCGGGAGGAGCTCCTCGACACGATAACCGCTATCCCGATCGATGTGGGCCATGTCATCAACATACACTGGGTTCCCGGTTACGTATACACGCCATAGACGACCGCCGCGGCGCCGAGGAAGGAGACGACGCGGGGTCATACCGGAGCGTGCCTCCTGCGGCGCCAACCGGCCACGGACAAAGCGCTTGACGGGGCTTCCCCCGTTGATTATAGAGAGTGTATTCGCCTCGATTGACAGTTGAAAAACAATTCGGCGGAGGACGGGTTTGAAAATGTCGAAAGCCATCAAATTCGCGAGCGTCTTCTTGACGTGCTGCGCCGTCTTTTCGGGGGCGGCACTCGGACAAGCGGTGCAGAAACAGTATGTCGCCGATTTCGGACTGGCTTTCACCCAGGCGACGGTGACCAAAGCCCAGATGGGTCTCGTCGGGCTCGACATCTCGACCGGTAAAATGCTCACGAACAGCCTTTCCGTCGGGCTTGCAATCGGTTACGACATCGTCTCATATCAGAAAGAAGATGAGATCTACGAAAGGCTCTCCGTCATCCCGATCCTCGCCAAGGCCAAGTATTACTTCACAATCGCCCCACTGATGCAGGTCCACGCCGCGGTCGCGGGTGGCGCCTACCAAATGGTCCCGCATCTCGGCGTCGATCCAATAGGCGGCATCACGAGATCGGAGATACATCCGGGCGGCTCGCTCAGCGTCGGCTTTGATTACTGGTTCCTCGGAAGGCAGGGTATCGGAGGGGAATTCGAGTATAACTTCTTCGATTCCGGCGCGGAGGATATGTTCTCGTACTTCGCGCTACGCTTGAATTACAGCATCATCAAAATGTAATCTGTCCTCCGGGCGCAGATACAGAGAAATCCCCGCCCCTGAAGGGAGCGGGGATTTTTTTGCGCGGCCCGTCTCTCCCGTTGACGGCGTTCAAGCCCTCCTGATCCATTTGAGGATTTCCCGCACGTCCGGACGTTTTCCGTACATCAAGATCCCGATGCGGAAAATCTTCGCGGCGAGAATTCCGGCGACATAGATGCTCGCCAGGAGTATCGCTATGCTGAGGGCGATCTGCCACGCGGGGGGCGTGAGAATGTTGATTCTCATGAACATGAGAATCGGAGCGAAGAAGGGTATCATGGAGCATACCGTCGCGAATGTGCCGTCTGGATTCTGCATGACGGCCATCGGAATCACGATCGTGAAGGCGAGGCACATGACAACGGGCGTCTGCATCTGCTGCGCCTCCTGATCCGTGTTGCAAACAGCGCCTATTCCGGCGAAGAGCGTCGAATAGAAAAGAAAACCGAGCACGTAGAAAAGAACGAAAAACGCGACGGTGCCTCCGCCGAAGCTCACATACTGAGAAAACTGTCCCGTGCTCAATGCGTAGGACATGAGTCCGATGCCGAAGACGCCCCAGATCGCGTACTGTGTGAGCCCCGCCGCGCCGACTCCCAGAATCTTACCCCCCATGAGATCGAACGGCTTGAGTGAGGACAAGAGCACCTCGACAATGCGGTTGTTCTTCTCCTCGATGATGCTCCGCTGAACCGCGATCCCCCAAAGGAGGATCGTCATATAGAGGAGCATGATGAAGATGAAGCTCGTGATGTACATCCGTTCGAACTCGTTCGCCTTTTCGCCGCCCTTGCCGACCTGCACGGTCTCGATGTTCACGCGCTTGAGCATATCGGTGACCTCCCCGTAATCCAGGCCCCGATTGGACAGGCGCCTCGCCACGATGGTCTTGTTGAGCGCGCCCTCGATGCGCTCGAGCGTCCGGATGTTGCTGACCTTCTTGCCGAAGTACGTCGCCGTCCCCTTTGGCACCGCGTCCGGAGGGAGGATCAGATAGCCCTCGATGGTCCCGGCTGCGATCTCCGCGTTGAGCTCCTTCTTCGCTCCCTCGACCCCTTCGCCCGAGGCTGAGACTTTCCGCAAGGCGAACATCTTCGAGCCGTTTGAGAGCGTGTCGTCGAGCACTTGCTCGAAACCCGCGTATAGCGAATCCGTAAGATCGATGACCGCCATGTCCACGCGGCTTTCGGGGGCGTGCTCGAAGAGAAGCCCGGGCAGAATAACCATGGCACCCATAAGGACCGGCCCGAGGATCGTCCCAATGACGAAGCTTTTCCTGCGAACCCGGTCGATGTATTCCCGCTTAGCGACTTTGAATAGCTTCATCGCTCACCTCACCCCCTTCCGCCTTCACCTTCGCAATGAAGATATCGTTGAGCGATACCTCCCCTATCTCGAACTTCTCGACCCTTCCGCTCTGGATGGCGTGGGCGAGAAAGTCGTTCGTATCGGTGCCCGCCCTGAGTGTCACGGATAGCTCCTGGCCGGACGCGCGAACGTGCTCGACGCCCGGGTGCCTCTCGAGACGCTCCCTATCCCCGGAGAATCGGATCGCGATGACGTTGCGGCCGAACTCCATCTTGATGTCGGCGAGCCGGCCCTCGAGGATCTTTCTGCCCTTGTTTATCAGGCAAATCCGCTGGCAGAGCTTCTCTACCTGCTCCATGACGTGCGTCGAAAGCACGACGGCGCGCCCGTCGTTCTGCAGCTCATCGATGATATCCTTGAAAAGCTGCGTATTGATAGGATCGAGCCCCGTGAAAGGTTCATCGAGCAGGACGAGCTTGGGCTCGTGGAGAACTGTCGAGATGAACTGGATCTTCTGCTGCATTCCCTTTGAGAGCGATTCGAGGGTCCTATCGGCCCAATCGCCGAGCTCGAGGCGCTCGAGCCACTTCTTCCCGCGTTCGCGCGCGACGGCCGCAGGCAGACCTTTGATCTCGCCGAAGAACACGAGCTGCTCGAGAACCTTCATTTTCCGGTAGAGGCCGCGCTCCTCGGGCAGGTAGCCGATCGAGTCCTTGATTCGCTCGGAGAACGGCTCCCCGAAGATGCGCACCTCCCCCTCGTCGGGCTCGATGACCCCCATGATCATCCGGATCGTGGTCGTCTTGCCGGCGCCGTTCGGACCGAGAAGCCCGAATATTCCGCCGGCTTCGACACGAAGCGACAGCGAATCTACCGCCGTGATGCCGTCGTAGCGTTTCGTTATCTTCGCAAGCTCGAGCAAGT
>JAQTVX010000259.1 GCA_028706585.1 Candidatus Krumholzibacteriia bacterium
TGACTTCCATGTGATTCTCCCCTTAGCGATAGTATTCCCTGACGAACGGCAGAAGGGCGATGGCCCGCGCCCGCTTGATCGCCTTCGCGAGCTGGCGCTGGTGCCAGGCGCACGTCCCGGTGATTCGGCGGGGCGTGATTTTGCCGCGCTCGGTAATGAACCGGCTCAGAAACGCCTGATCCTTGTAATCGATCGGGAGATCGTCCATGCAGAACCTGCATGGCTTCGTCGGGAGCATACGTTTCTCTTTCTTCTTTCTCTTGTCGTTCTTCTTGTTGTCGCCTCTCTTGTCGTTCATTGTCATGGTTCCTCACTTCCCTTCGGCAGGCGCTTTTGCATGCTCCGCCGGATTCGGTTTCTCTTCAACGACGATGCTGTGGCGAAGCACAGTCTCATCGAAACGGAAAACCCTGTCGAGCTCCTTCAGGATCTCACCGCCCCCCGTGAAACGTATGAAGGTGTAATACCCCTCGAAGATTTTGTCGATTGGGTAGGCCAGCCTGCGTTTGCCCCACTGATCGACTTTCGAGATCTGACCCTGGCGTGCAGTTATGATCTCGCTGTACTTGACGGCTTTGTCCTTGACCGCCTGCT
This sequence comes from Candidatus Krumholzibacteriia bacterium, assembly GCA_028706585.1. Classification (GTDB taxonomy): domain Bacteria; phylum Krumholzibacteriota; class Krumholzibacteriia; order Krumholzibacteriales; family Krumholzibacteriaceae; genus SSS58A. The sequence continues at coordinate 595 of JAQTVX010000259.1, forward strand.
CGTCTAGGGATGGGTTGAGAATGTAGATGCACTCATAGGCCCGCATTGATGAGTTCCTCCCTTCGGACTTGAATCGACCTTCACTGGAGCGTGAATCTCCGTGAAGGTAGGGATTTATAACGACGGCTCATTTATCCGCCGTAGGCAGGATTGAATATAACACGTTGCGGCCGACCGGTCAAGCGGAGCCTCGCGACCCATCCGGGCGGTTGAAGCGTTGCATCGCTTCTTCCAGGCCCTCGCGGACCGCCGTCTCGATAGCCTCGACGGCCGCCGCGAGCATACAGTCGATCTCATTCAGCTCTGCCTCTGAAAATTCGGTGAGAACGAATTCGACCCAATCGACATTCGGCGGCGCCCCGCCGATGCCGAGACGCAGCCGCGGGAAATCGTCAGTGCCGAGCTGCTCGATTATCGATTCGAGCCCTCGGTGCCCTCCGCTTCCGCCGCCGGGACGCACTCGAAGCTGCCCAAGGGGAAGATTCAGATCATCGCAGACGACGAGCAGCGCCGCGTTCCCTGCGCTCCCGTATCGCGCGAGCGCGATGCCAGATTCGTTCATGAAAAGCCCAGGCTTGACGAGCGCCACATCCCGTCCCCCAACCCTCCAGAGCGCGTGCTGAGCGGGACCAGACACCCTGCGCCAGGATAAAGAATGGCGCTTCGATACCCTATCGAGCGCCATGAATCCGAGGTTATGTCTCGTGTTACGGTATCGCGGACCGGGATTCCCGAGACCGCACACGGTTGAAATCTCCAACATGGAGAATTACGCTTTCCCTTTCTTCTCCTTTTCCCTGTCTTTGTCTTTTTCCCTGTCCTTCTCTTTTTCCTTTCCCTTTCCTTCGCCTTCGCCCTTCTCTCCCTCCGCTCCCTCCGAACCCTCTTCGCCCTCTGCCTCTTCGCCTTCCTCGGCGACGGCGGCCGCAGCGGCAGCACCCGGCTCAGGAATAAGGGCTTCCAGCTTCTTCGGCGCGGAGATGTGCGCAAGCGTCACATGCGGATCGTCGATGATCTCGAGATCCGGATACAGCGCCATTATGTCGGAAACGTGGATTGACTGTCCGATCTCGAGATGCGAGATGTCGATCGAAACCTTTTCAGGAATCTCCATCGGTTTCACATTGATCGTGAGCTCACGGATGCCGTGATCGAGCACACCGCCCTCCTCCTTGACGCCCTTCGCCACTCCCGCGAGCTCGATGGGCACGCCGATATGGAGCTTCTCATCCACCGAGATCCTCTGCAGATCGAGGTGGAGCACATCCCCGGTAACGGGGTGATGCTGAATGTCCCGGACGAGGGTGAGAATGGACCCCTCTTCCGACCCTTCGAGATCGAGGCTCAGAATCATGTGCTCGCTCGTCGCCGTGTGCAGTATATGCCAGATCTCCTTCTGGGAAACGGATAGCGATATCGGCTCACGCTTGTGTCCGTACAAGATCGCCGGGACCTCCCCCTTGGCGCGGAGGCGTTTCGCACCCTCCTTGCCGGCTCCCACTCGCATGTGTGATTTCAGCTTCGGTTTTTGCATGTCGTCCTCCAAAGTTAATCGAAGAGAATGCTGATCGATTCTCCCGTATGAATGCGCCGTATCGCCTCGCCGAGGAGCGGCGACACGTCCAGGACCTTGATCTTGCCGCAGCGCGATCCGTTCCTGAGGGGGATCGAGTTCGTCACCACGACTTCCTCGATCGGCGATTGCTCGAGCTTCTCGAGCGCCTGCCCCGAAAAGACTGCGTGCGTCGCCGCCGCGATGATCTTCCTCGCTCCGGCGGCTTTCAACACCTCGGCGGCCTGGCTGGTCGTTCCAGCCGTGCTGATGATGTCATCGAGGATGACTATGTCGCTGCCCGCGACCTCTCCGATGATATTCATGACCTCCGATTTGTCCGCGGTGGTCCGCCGCTTGTCGACGATGGCGAGACTGGCACCGAGGCGTTTCGCGAATGATCGGCCCATCTTGATGCCACCGACATCCGGCGAGACGACCGTGACGTTCTTCAATTTCATTCCCCGAATATATTCAAAGAGCACCGGCGCCGCAAAAAGATTATCAACCTGAATGTCAAAAAAGCCCTGTATCTGCGCCGCGTGCAGCTCGAGAGCGAGCACGCGATCCGCGTGCGCGGTCGTGATGAGATTGGCAACGAGCTTCGCGGAGATTGGGACGCGGGGCTGATCCTTGCGGTCTTGTCTGGCATAGCCGTAGTACGGTATGACCGCGGTGATCCGGTCGGCAGAGGCGCGGCTGCACGCATCGCTTATGAGCAGGAGCTCGAGAAGGTTGTCCGCCGGCGCGAATGTCGATTGAATAATGAATACGTCCCTGCCCCGAATGTTGTCCTCGATGCGCACCTTGATCTCGCCGTCCGAGAAGTGACCAATCTCAGTCTTGCAGAGCTCAACGTTCAGGTACTCGGCGATCTTGCCGCCGAGCTCCATGTTAGCAGTGCCAGCGATCAGCTTGAGCTCATCGTTCATCCTGATTCCCTCCAAAAAAGTAAGGTGACCACCGCGGCCACCCTCCCAACGACCGTCTTGGTTGGGGCGGGAGGATTCGAACCTCCGATTCAGGATCCAAAGTCCCGTGTCTTGCCGCTTGACGACGCCCCAGCCGTTATGTAGATCCCACACGCAGGGTGCTTGATCCTAGATCTCGATGCCCGCCTCCGCGGCCATCTTCTCCCTTTCCTTTTGGTATGCGGCGATTACCTGCTCTTCCATCCAGGCGCGCGTATCGTTATTGATCGGATGAGCTATATCCTGAAATGTGCCATCGGGGCGCTTGCGGCTTGGCATAGCCACAAAAACGCCCTTCGCGCCTTCAATAATCTTGAGGCCACGGATCACAAACCTGTTGTCGAGCGTGATGCTCGCAAAGGCTTTCAGCTTATTGTCGCTCCTCAATGATATCCTGATCTCGGTGATCTCCATGTGCTCCCCCTAGATTGTCACTGCCTTCCTACCTAGACAAATCTTACGGTTGTTTCGACAGGTTGAGCAACCCGCACGAAGAGACCCTTCTCTC
>JAQTVX010000260.1 GCA_028706585.1 Candidatus Krumholzibacteriia bacterium
CAACCCCTTCTTCGCCAGATGCTTCGTGATCGCCGCCGTCAACGTCGTCTTCCCATGGTCCACGTGCCCTATCGTCCCCACGTTCACATGCGGCTTCGTCCTCTCAAACTTAGCCTTTGCCATCGAAGATACCCTCCTTCACGCGAGGCCCGTCAGGTGGCCAAGCTTGTCCGCAACGAGATCCGGCGGCACCCGGTCGTAGCGGGAAAACTGCATCGTGTAAACCGCTCTGCCCTGGGTGAGAGACCGGAGGCTCGTCGCATACCCGAACATGTCCGAAAGGGGCGCTCGCGCTGTAATGACCTGCGCGTTCGAACGATGAGACATCCCTTCCAATTTACCTCTTCGCATATTGATATCGTTTATCACTTCACCGACGTATTCGGTGGGTAGAACGACCTCGAGGTCCATAACGGGCTCCAGCAGCACGGGCGTCCCGCGCCGGATGCCCTCCGTGAACGCTATGCTCGCCGCGGCCCGGAACGCGATATCAGTCGAATCGACCTCGTGGTAGGCGCCGTCCACCAGCGCGACCCTGACGTCGACGACGGGATAGCCGCCGAGCGGACCGCTCGCCATCGATTCGCGAACTCCGCCCTCGACGTACGGGACGAATTGCTTGGGCACGACGCCGTTCTTGATCTTGTTCTCGAACTTGAAACCTTCTCCCGGCGCCGGTTCGAGCTCCAGAGTGACAACGCCGAACTGTCCTCTCCCGCCGCTCTGCCGAATGAATTTGCCCTCCGAACGGACCGGGATCGTGATCGTTTCCTTGTACGCGACCTGCGGCCGGCCGACCGTGGCGCTCACGTCGAATTCCCTGAGCATCCGCTCGACGATGATCTCGAGGTGAAGCTCTCCCATCCCCGATATGATCGTCTGGCCGGTTTCGGCGTCGATCTTCATCCGGAAGCTCGGGTCCTCGCTCGATAGCTGCGCCAGCGCGTTCATCATCTTGTCCCCGTCTGCCTTCGTCTTGGGCTCGATCGCCACCCAGATAACGGGCTCCGGGAAGCGCATCGATTCGAGCTGTATCAGATGCTTCGGATCGCAGAGCGTATCCCCGGTGACGGCGTTCTTCATGCCAACCACGGCGACGATGTCGCCCGTGAAGATCTCCTCGATATCCTCGCGCTTGTTCGCGTGCATTCTCAAAAATCTGCTCAGACGTTCCTTGCGATCATTCGAGGCGTTGATGACCTGGCTGCCCGCCTCCAGCGAGCCGCTGTACACCCGGATGAATTGGAGGCGCCCCACGTACTTGTCCGTTTGCACCTTGAAGACGAGCGCCGAAAAAGGCGCATTGTCCAGGGGGGGCCGCTCCTCTTCCTTTTCGGTGTAAGGGTTAATGCCCTTCACCGGCGGTTTATCGCTCGGGCTCGGCAGGTACGCCACGACGGCGTCCAGCAGCGGCTGAACGCCCTTGTTCCTGAACGCCGAGCCGGCGAACACCGGAACGAACCTGGCCCCGATGACGCCCTTGCGGACCGCCGCATGGATCTGGTCGATCGAGACATCCGAGCCATGGACCACATGGTGCATAATCACGTCATCCACATCCGCGAGGGCATGAATCAGGACGTCCCTCGCTCTCGTGCTCTCCTCGAGATTCTCGGCAGGAACCTCGGCCGCCCGATACTCCGCGCCGAAGCTGTCCTCGTCGTAATAAATCGCCTTCATCTGGATGAGGTCGATGATTCCGGTGAAGGAATCCCCCGACCCGATCGGTATCATGACCGGCACGGCGTTCGCACCGAGCCTCTCGTGCATCATCTGGACGGCGCTCGCGAAATCGCTCCCCACGCGGTCCATCTTGTTGACGAACGCGAGGCGCGGGATGTGATACCGGTCGGCCTGCCGCCACACCGTTTCGGACTGGGGCTCGACGCCGCCGACGCCGCACAGAACGACGACCAGACCATCCAGCACTCTCAGGCTGCGTTCTACCTCGACGGTGAAATCAACGTGTCCGGGCGTATCGATGATGTTGATCTTGTGATCGGCCCAATCGCACGTCGTCGCCGCGGAGGTGATGGTAATCCCGCGCTCCCTCTCCTGATCCATCCAGTCCATCACGGTGCTACCCTCGTGAACCTCGCCCATCCGATGGACCTTGCCGGTATAGAAGAGAATCCTCTCTGTCAGGGTAGTCTTGCCCGCATCAATATGGGCAGCTATCCCGATATTGCGAACCTTCTCAAGAGGAAAATCTCTGGTCATCAGGCCTCTCCTCGCCGGGGCTTCCTGATTCCGCCCCGATTAGAGAGGCGCGAAGAATCAGGTGAGCCGCCAGCGGCAGGTGTCGTCAAGCAAAGTCTGCTTCTTCATCAGTTGTATCCCCTGCCCCTCGTTGGAGCCCGTGTCAGCAAGCCCCAATTTGGATTCATCCCAACCACCCCGCCAAAAAATCTATGCGACTCGGCACTCAGCAGTAGCCGAACGACATTGTCTACCAACGATAGTGCGCGAAGGCCTTGTTCGCCTCCGCCATCTTGTGCGTATCTTCCCGCTTCTTTATCGAGGGCCCCTCGTGCTTGTACGCCAGCATGAGCTCGGCGGCGAGCCGCTCCGCCATCGTATGTTCCCCCCGCACCTTGGCATAGCCGAGGATCCAGCGCAGCGCCAGCGCCAACCGGCGGTCGGAGCGCACCTCAATGGGCACCTGGTACGTGGCGCCGCCGACCCTGCGGGAGGTCACTTCGAGGACCGGCTTCACGTTTTCAATCGCCTTGCGCATCACTTCGAGGCCCTTCTGCCCCGTCTTTTCCTCGATGATATCGAGCGCGCCGTACACGATCTTCTCGGCGGTGCCCCGCTTGCCGCGCTTCAGAACGTAGCTGATGACGCGGGATACGAGAGCGTCGCTGTACTTCGGATCGGATATTATATCTCGTTTTACTACTTCACGCCTACGTGGCATCTCATCAATCTCCCTGGATATTAGGCGGCGGTCTTCTTCGGCTTCTTGACGCCGTACTTCGAACGGCCCTTGTTCCTGCCCTCGACGCCGGTCGAATCGAGCGCGCCGCGGATGATATGGTAGCGAACGCCGGGAAGATCCTTCACGCGCCCGCCGCGGATAAGAACGATCGAGTGCTCCTGAAGGTTGTGTCCCTCGCCGGGTATGTACGACGTTACCTCGTAACCGTTCGTGAGCCTGACACGGGCGACCTTGCGGATCGCCGAGTTCGGTTTCTTGGGTGTCGAGGTGTATACTCTCGTGCACACTCCCCGCTTCTGGGGACAGCCCTTGAGCGCAGGAGCATGCGTTTTCTTGGCTACAAACTTGCGCCCTTTGCGAATGAGCTGATTGATTGTCGGCACAAAAACCCCTTAATTCTAACTACCGCAAGAAGTTACCAATCTTTTGCGCACCGGGACATCCAAGATATGGGGACGCAAAAGTGCAATTTAGCAATTTACCGGACCCATGTCAAGTAAATATTTATTAGTGGTTTAAGACACTTCCTCCTTCATCTTGTGGATGAGCCCAGCCAGTTCCTCCTCGGCGAATTCGCGCTCGAGGAGCTCTTCCTCGCTCACTTCCTCCATGATCCTTATGCGGCCGTACTTCTGCAGGCCGGTTCCCGCCGGAATGAGGTGTCCCATAACGACGTTC
>JAQTVX010000261.1 GCA_028706585.1 Candidatus Krumholzibacteriia bacterium
AGGCAAACAGTTCGAGAAGGCGGTCGAATCGCTCGGTCGCGCGCTCGAGATTCTGAGCGGCGACGCTCAGGCCATCGGGGCGCTGCTCATGCAGATCGAGCAGGAGACCCCCGCCAGCGCGCTCGTGAAGTACTATCTCGGGCTCGCCTCCCTGATGCTGTCGCACACGGACAAGGCGGAGGCGCGATTCTTCCAGTGCCTCGAGCTCGAAGCGCCTCCTCTCGAGAGGATTCGCTCCGCGCTCGAAACGGCCAAGCCTCCCTGCCCGAACAGGGATCTGATCATGGGCGAGATCCTCGCGCGATCCGCCGACGTCGCCGCGGGCGCAGCGCTCATCCGCGCCTACGTCTGGAATGAGGCGCAGCCCGCCCCGGAGGGCCCGCCCCCCATGGCGCGCAGCGACCGGATGGCGCTCGCCGCGGAGCGTCTCGCGGCGCTGCCCGACAACGTGTTCTCGTCCCCGGACATCGCGTTTCTTTTCTGCGACGCGGCCGCCGGCCTCGGAAAGATGAAGAGCGCGATCACCATCCTCGAACGTCTCGCCTCCGAGGCCCCGGAGCGCGCCGGAGCGATCATCGAATGGCTCGAGCGCAACGAGACCGGCTCGCCCACGGCCCCGGGGCAGAATCTGCTCGCGCGCGTTTACCTCGCGAGCGGCGCCTGTGCCAAGGCCGCCGGCGCGGGGCGCCGGGCCGTCGAGCTGAACGAGACGCTCGTCACGAGTCTCATAGAAATGATCCGCAAGAAATACGAAGAGGAGCCGGGTTGCGACCCGGTCCTCAGGGCATTCCTCGCCGAGCTCTACGCTCGCTCGGGGGACCGCACGAGCGCCGAGGAAGAATACGGCGCCCTCAAGCGGGCCCGCGCGCTGGACGGTGCCGAGCTCGTCGCCCTGTCGGGCGCGATCATGCGGCACTGCGGCGTGTTTCTCACCGGAGTCGTGTCGACGCTCGAGATCAGTCTCGAGAGCGGCCGCTTGGCCGACGCTGTCCCCTCCGTCGCGGCGCTATATCGCGAGAAACCGGATGAGCACGAGGGTCTCGCCTCGGCTCTGCGGGATCTCGCCGCGGAGCACGACGCATACTGGCCCAAGGTCGTGGAGCTCATCGACGGGCTCGCCAGGGAGGAGCAGCTTTCGGAACCGTTCCGGTTCCTGCAGGCCGAGGCGCACATGTTCACGGGCGGGGTCGAAAGGGCGATATTCGAAATGGATCAGCTCCTCATGCGCAACGGGGAGCTGAAATACCGTCTCATAGAAATCTACAAGAAGGCTCTTGCGCGCTTCGAATCGAACGCGACGCTTCATTTGGCGCTCTATCATCTCTATCTCGACGAGGAGCTGCTCGCCGAGGCCGCGCATCACCTCTGCCGCACGCTCCAGCTCGACCCGAACCAGATCCGCGACGTCGTCGCGCGTTTCGGGAAGCTCGTCGAAAAAGAGCCCGGCAATCTGGGCATATGGGAGGAGATGCTCAAGACGGCGCTCGCGATGAACCGTACGAGCCTCGCGAAGGAAGTGCTCACACGCGCCATCGCCGCGCTGCCGCGCGAAAAGGCCGCCGCGCTCCACGTCTACGGCGCCAAGATATCCGCCGCTGACGGAAAATGGGAAGACGCACTGCAGTGCATAGCGCTCACCCTCACCTCGGCCGAGGCCGACGTAAGGGCGATCGAAGGAGAGATCCGCTCGATCATCGCGCGCGACCCGGCTAATCCCCAGGCGCATCTCCTCCTCGGCGAGGCCCTGCTGCGCCTCGGCAAGGACGCTGAGGCGACGCCCGCGATCAGGCGCTGTCTCGATCTCTCGCCGGCGCTGCGGCGCCCCGTCAAGGAAAAGCTCGAGAAGTTCCTTCCGCTCAGCGTGGAGCCGTGGCTTCTCCGCGGCATTCTCGGCGAGCTCGCCTGGCTCGATGGGCTCAAGGACGAGGCGTTCCAGCATTTCGCGTCCGCCCAGAAGGGTCCTCGCGAGTCGCTTTCCGGCCTCAGCGCGTCGCTCGAACGGATGCGCGCCGCAGGCGCCGAAGAAGCGCGCCTCGATCTCCTCTACTCCCGCAACCTCGCTCTCGAGGGGCGCCATGCCGATTCCGTCGCGATCCTCGAGCCTCTCATCGCGAGGGACGCGAGCCAGACGCGCTCGGCCACGGATATTCTCATCTCGATAGTCGAAGAACGGAGCGAACAGATCGACGCCAACAGGCTCCTATCGCGCATATTCGTCCGCTCGGGGGACGTCGAGCAGTCGCGGCGGGCCGTCGTGAGGATTCTCTCGGATGAACGGGCCGATCCGGCGGCCGTTGACGCGGTCGTCTCCGAATTCTTGACCCTCCACGAGGGGAACGCCGAGTTCCTCGTTCACTACGCGGGCCTCAAGGCCCGCAAAGGGGAAATGGAAGAGGCGCTCGCCCGATACCGGGCGGCCCTGCAGCTGGATTCCGCGCACTCCACGGCGATTCTCGCCTCGCTCGGAAGATTCACGTGGCCGCAGGAGCTCGGCGACACGGAGCGTCTGCTCAGGATCGACTGCCTTCTCGCGGCCCATCGGAACGACGAAGCCTTCGCGCTTCTCGGCGAATCTCCGCGGCAGGATCGCTCCACGGTCGCGGAGATAATCGCGCGACTCGATCTTCTCATCGCGGAAGCACCGCGCCGCGAATATTACTCGCTGGGCGCGGCGCTCCTCGCCCGGGTCGGACAGATCGAAGACGCCGAGGCCTTTATCGAGAAAGGCCGCGCGGCGCTCGGCAAGAACGATGCGCTCGACCTCACGATCGAGCTCGCCGAGATGCTCCACAATGCCGGCGACGTCGATCGCAGCGCGCGTCTCTTCGCTGAAGCGCTCGAAACCTCCTCCGCGAAGGGCCCGGTGCTCAAACGCATAGAGCTCGCATACACGCTCTGGGCGGACCGGGAGATCCGGAGCCTCGCCGCGCGCCTCGAGGAAAAGGTTGCGAGCGAGAACGAGGTCGCTCGCCTCGTGCACCTCGTGCTCGAGCAGAGCGGAGCCGACAAGGCGCTCGATCTCGTGGAGAGAAGCGCCGTCGAACGCAAGCTGCGCAGAGAGCTTCTCGGATCCATCTACCTGACCATGGACCGGCCGACCCTGGCCTGCGCCGCGCTGGCTCCGGCCAAGGACGAAGATTTCTCCTCCGATATCGAAAAGAACGATCATCGGTATCTCGCGGGACTGGCACGCGAGAGGGCCGCGGACTACGCCCATGCGGCCGCGCTATTCGCCGCCGTCGCCGGCGAACGTGGAAACTACAAGGACAGCCGCGAGCGCGCGCTGCGCAACTATACGCGGTTCCTCGAATCGCAATGCGAGGAGCGGGCGCTGGTGCTCGAGAAATCGGACGTGATTTGACCATTTAAAAAGGAGACGTGAGGCCATGAAGATCTGCCCATTGATCACCCAAGCTTCGATCATCGACGACAAGGAGCTTCTCTTCCGCGAGCTCGACGAGGTCGAGTCCGCCGGGGAAAAGAAGGAAGACGTGCCGCACGACGGCGAAGAGATCTTCATCAATCCCTCGGCGAAGTCCAGGCAGGACAAAACGCCGGTCGATGAGCTCGCGCCGCCGGTGCCGGTGAGGTTCCTCGCGAAATCCTTCAGGGGCCAGG
>JAQTVX010000262.1 GCA_028706585.1 Candidatus Krumholzibacteriia bacterium
GAGCGCAGAGGCGAACTTCGGCGTATTTGCGACGTCGGCAGCCGCGACCTTGGCCGGCACGACGTGGAGCAGGAGGATATTCTTCAGGGTTGGAACATCCTGCAGGAGGAATTCGACGGTGCCCGGAGGCAGCATCGCGAATGCGCTGTCCGTCGGCGCGAACACCGTGAACGGGCCTGCGCTCTTCAGGGTGTCGGCGAGTCCGGCGGCGTTGATGGCGGACACGAGAGTCGTGAACCGCCCGTCGGCCGATGCGACCGCAATGATGTCGCCCGGCGTCGTTACCTCTTCCTGCTTGGGCGTCTCTTGCTTCTTGCTGCAATTTAGAATCGAAATGCAGAGCATGAGGCAGAGTGCTAGTACCAGGTACTTCTTCATCGGTCACCTCCTTGGTGATTGGTCTAATATTTTTGGAAGGAAAAATGTATGCTAAATCTGTAATATTGCAAGCAAAATCTTCGCGGCGCGCGGAAAACCCGTATCACGGTCCGAATCGCCGCCGGACATTTTCTATTTGACTAAAGCGGCATAATTGGTATATTTTACAGTTTCTTGAATCAATAGTATCGAACCGGAAGCGAGGAAACGTGAACAGGTCTGATAGAATCAGGGCGATATTTACCGTTGTTGTAATTGGGCTGTCCCTCTGGTTCCTCTGGCCCACATACAGGCTCGCGACGATGAGCAAGGAGGAACAGCAGCGGCTCGAGCAGACGAATCCCGAGAAGATCGACAAGCTCCACAAGAAGGCGCTCAAGCTCGGCTTGGATCTCAAGGGCGGCATGCACCTTACCCTCGAGGTCGACGACTCGCAGCTAACGACCGAGGAGAAGAAAGACGTCCTAGACCGGGTGCTCGAGATCGTGCGCAACCGCGTGGATCAGTTCGGCGTCATGGAGCCGACGATCCAGAAGGAAGGCACGAAACGGATCATCGTGGAGCTTCCGGGTCTTCAGGATCCCGAGCGCGCGAAGAGGCTCGTCGGACAGGTCGCCATGCTCGAGTGGCGCCTCATACGCCAGCAGCAGGAGGTCGCCGGAGTCCTTCGCAAGCTCGACGATACCTTCAAGAGAGTGTCGGGAGATTCTCTGGTCGAGGTCAATCCGGTGCAAGCGGAGTCCCTCGGCGTGGTGCCGGCCGCAACAGCGGGGCAGGCCGTTCCGAAGGGCTCGCAGAATGCGCCGGCGAAGGCCAGCCCGGCCGGCAAGGAAACGCCCGGCGAGAGCCTGTTCGCCAAGGCCAAGGGAGCCGAGGGCGAGCTTCCGCTCAACGTTCCCATCGAGACGATCGACAAGAACAAGCCGTTCAGCTCGCTGCTATCGAGCTTCTACCGTGATTGGGTCGTCGTGCGCGAGGAAAACGTTTCCCTCGTCAACAAGATGCTCGCTCGGCCAGAAGCGCAGCAGGCGCTTCCGAAGGACGGCGAGTTCATGTGGCTCGACGAATGGATGAACCTCCCCGAGGGGGGCAGGGTGAAGCCTCTCATGCTCGTGGCCAAGGACGAGTACGTGTCGGGCGCCATCCTCGTCAGCGCAGAGCCCACCTCGAATCCGCAGTCGCCGACGCAGCTGTCCGTTTCATTCGTGTTCAATCGCAAGGGCGCACGCGAGCTTGCGCGCTTCACCGGAGAGAACGTCAACCGCTTCACGGCGATCATTCTGGACGGCAAGATCAAATCGGCCCCGGTGATCAAGAGCAAGATTCCCGACGGGCACGGCGTGATCGAGGGGACTTTCACCGATACCGAGGCGCGCGACCTGGCGATCGTGCTGAGAGCCGGAGCGCTCCCGGCGCCGATGTTCACGAGGGAAGAGCGGACCGTGGGTCCCAGCCTGGGATCCGATTCGATCCACAGGGGCCTGCGGGCGGGGCTTTTCGGCGCCGCAGCGGTTGTTGCCTTCATGATCATTTATTATCAGCTTTCCGGCGTGATCGCATCGCTCGGCATCATCCTGGCGATGGTCAGCCTGTTCGGTTTCTACGCCTACTTCGGGGCGGCGCTGACCCTGCCGGGGATCGCGGGCCTGGTGCTCACCGTAGGGATGGCGGTCGACGCAAACGTGCTCATATACGAGCGAATCAGGGAGGAGCTGCGGCGCGACAAGACTATCCGCTCGGCGGTGGACGCCGGTTACGAGCGGGCTTTCGTCACGATCCTCGACTCGAACCTGACGACGCTCGTCTCGGCCGTAGCGCTTTGGCAGTTCGGGACCGGGCCGATCAAGGGCTTTGCGACGACCCTGAGCATAGGGATTCTAACGAGCATGTTCGCGGCGTGCGTATTCTGCCGCTTGATCTTCGATATCTGGGTGTCGCGGCCCATGAAGAAGCTGAGCATTTAACGAAGGCGCAGAGGAGCATAAATGGAATTCTTTCACAAAACGAATTTCAATATCATCGGCTTCCGATACAAGGCGTTCATCATATCGGGCGTGATAATCCTGGCGGGTCTTGTCTCGATGGTCGCGAAGCACGGCTACAAGCTCTCGGTCGAGTTCAAGGGCGGCACGCTCGTCCAGGTGAAGTTCGACGAGCCGGTGCCGATCGCCAACGTCCGGTCGTCGATGGCGCGGGCCGGCTACGCCAACGCTGAGATCCAACAGTATGGCGAGGGCGGGGACGAGTACATCATCAAGGTCGGCGGGGTGGAGGAAGCCGGATACGCCTCCGAGCATCTGCTCGAGGGTCTCAACAAGGTGGCTCCGGAGCTGAAATGGAAGGTCCTCTCGGCGCAGCAGATGGCGCCGGATCTCTCGAGGGGATTCGAGGGAGGCACTCTCCTCGTCGTCGCCGCCGACTCCATTCCAGAGATTCAGGCCTTCACGGCTCGCATGAAGGAGAGCGGATACGGCATACTCGAGGCGACCAAGGAGACCTCGACTCGAGCCGCGTTCAAGATCCCGCTCCTCGGCGCCGAGAGCAAGGTAGCGGAGGCGTTCAAGGCCGAGCTCGCCAGGGATTTCCCAGACAGAGCCATCGAGATCCGCCGCACGGAGACCATCGGGCCCAAGGTCGGCAAGGAGCTTCAGGGCCGGGCGTGGGCGGCCATCATCGTATCCCTGTTCGGCATTCTCATATACGTCTCCTGGCGGTTCGAGCTCAAGTTCGCGGTGGGGGCGGTCATCGCCCTCGCCCACGACGTTCTCGTAACGGTGGGGCTGTTCTCCATCTTCAACCGGGAGATATCGCTGTTCGTCGTCGCGGCGCTGCTCACGATCGTGGGATACTCGATCAACGACACGATCGTCGTGTACGACCGCATACGCGAGAACTTCGGCCTGCGACGGCGCGAGAGCTATGAGGGGATGGTCAACGTATCGGTGAACGAAACGCTGAGCCGGACGATCATCACCGTGCTGACCGTGTTCATCGTGACCATGTTCCTGCTGTTCATGGGAGGCGAGTTCGTGCGCGATTTCGCGCTCGCGATGACGATCGGGCTCGTCACCGGAACGTACTCGTCGGTCTACGTGGCGAGCGCCATCGTGGTGGAGTGGCAGAACCGGATCACGAATCGCCGCAAGACAGTGCGGACCGCAGCCTGATAAGGGCATTCAATTCGAAATAG
>JAQTVX010000263.1 GCA_028706585.1 Candidatus Krumholzibacteriia bacterium
CATCCTTACGCAGAAGATCCAGGGCCTCGGCGATCGCGGGGACGTCGTTCGGGTGAAGGACGGCTACGCGAGGAACTATCTGTTTCCGAAGCGTCTCGCGCTCCCTTCGACGGAGGGGCAGAAGCGCGTCCTGAACGAGGAGAATCGGCTCCACGACGTGCGGGATGTGAAGCTCAAGCAGAGCGTTCAGGCCCTCGCCGAGAAGATGAAGGGGCTCTCGTGCACACTCGTCGTACAGGCCGGTGAAGAGGACAAGCTCTACGGTTCGGTCACGGGGAGCGATATCGCGAAGGCGATTGGCGAGCAAGGCTTCGCAGTCGATCACAGGCAGGTCGTGCTCGACGAGCCGATCAAGAAGCTCGGCGTCTACACGGTGCCGGTCAGGCTCCATCGCGACGTCGAGGTATCGATCAAGGTCTGGGTCGTAAAGGAATAGAAGCGGGGTTCGTCGAACGGGAGGGATCGATATCAACATCCCGTCGCATATATTCAGGGAGTACGATATCAGGGGCGTCGTCGAGACCGATCTCACGCAGGATCGCGTGCGGCGGCTCGGCCTGGCCTTTGCGACCGCCTTCCGCCGAGATTCGATCGATGAGGTCGTCGTCGGAAGGGACGTCCGTCCGAGCAGCGACGCGTTCTTCGACGCGATCGCCGACGGTTTGACAAAAGGCGGCGTGTCGGTCATCGACATCGGAGTCGTTCCTACGCCGGTTTTCTATTTCGCCGCGAGGACGTGGCGCCGCACGGGCGGCGTAATGATCACCGCGAGCCACAACCCGAGCGAGTTCAATGGATTCAAGGTACTGCGGGGAGAGGGAACGATCTACGGCGACGACATCCTAGAGCTGAGGGATCTCGCCGAGGGCCCTCTCGCGGAGCCGGGCGGTGGCCGGGTAACGCACCGGGATGCCCGGGCCGAGTACGTCGACTATCTGGCCGGCAATATCAAGCTCGCGCGCCCCGTGTCCTTCGCTGCGGACGGCGGAAACGGCACGGCCGGGATAGTGGCGCGGGATCTTTTCTCGAGGCTCGGTGCGAAGCCCCTCGAGCTCTTCATGGAGCCTGACGGCACCTTCCCCAATCACCATCCCGATCCGACCGTTGTCAAGAACCTCGCCGCCTTGAAAGCCGCAGTGCTCGCGAACAAGCTCGAGCTCGGCGTCGCTTTCGACGGCGACAGCGACAGGATCGGGGTTATTGACGATCGTGGGGAGATACTCTGGGGGGACCGGCTGCTCGCGCTTTTCGCGCGTGACGTTCTGGTCGCCCATCCGGGCTCGACGGTGATATTCGAGGTCAAGTGTTCCGAGAGCCTTATCGAGGACATCGCGGGCCATGGTGGCAAGCCCCTCATGTGGAAAACTGGGCACTCGCTGATCAAGAAGAAGATGCGCGAAACCGGCGCGCTCCTTGCGGGCGAGATGAGCGGCCACATATTCTTCGCCGACCGCTACTTCGGCTACGACGATGCGCTCTATGCGGCGTGCCGGCTGCTCGAGATCGTTTCGCGGAGCGCCGCCACTCTTAGCACTCTGTTGGAGGATTTACCCCGGCGCGAAGCGACACCCGAGATCCGCCTGGATTGCGCCGATGAGCGCAAGTTCGACGTCGTTCGCGAGGTGCGCGACCACTTCAGGAAGAATCACGAGGTGATAGACATCGACGGGGCGCGCGTGAAGTTCGACGGCGGTTGGGGATTGATAAGGGCGTCGAATACGCAGCCCGTGCTCGTGCTGCGGTTCGAGGCTGTGACCAAGGAACGCCTAGTGGCTATCAAGAACGAAATCGCTGGTGTTCTCGCACGATACATAGACGTCTCCAAGCTGACGGGTGCGTGATTGGCATGTACGGAGTGATTCTCGCGGGCGGCAGTGGAAAGAGATTCTGGCCATATAGCCGCGCCGCGAAGCCCAAGCAATTCCTCGACATCACTGGCGAGGGGAGCATGCTCGCCCTCACCTATCGCCGCCTCGCCGCGCTCATGCGGCCGGACCGCATCTTCGTTCTCACGCTCGAAGAGCTCGCTCCGCTCGTGCGAAAAGAGATCCCCCGGCTTTCAAGGGAACGGATCTTCGCCGAGCCGGTAGGTCGGAACACGGCGCCATCGATTGCCGTCGCCTCGGTTCTCGTCCGGCGGATGGGGGGGGACGAGCCGTTTCTCGTTTGCCCGGCGGATCATACGATAGCCGATGAAAGAGGGTTCCGGCGCGCCGTCCGGGCGGCCGAGGCCGTCGCCGCCAAGCACGATGTGCTTGTCACCTTCGGCGTCGTTCCGTCGTATCCGTCCACCGGATACGGATACATCGAGGCGGGGCGCGGATTCGAGACGAGAAACGGATTCGCCGTCCTGAGGGCGAAGCGATTCCACGAAAAGCCCGGCGCGAAGAGAGCGGCGGCCTACGTCAAAGCGGGGCGATTCTTCTGGAACAGCGGCATATTTCTCTGGCGTCCGAGCGTTTTTATGGATGCCTGGACCCGTCATCTCGGCGCCGGGCGAGCGCCGCTCGACGCGATCGGGGGAGCGCTTGGCACGAAGACCCTCCGGCGCGTCGTGGCAAGGGAGTATCCCAGGATGCCGGCAATCTCGGTTGACTACGGAATACTCGAGAAGGCCGGAAACGTCGTCGTGGTGCCGGTCGACGTCGGTTGGAGCGACGTCGGATCCTGGGACTCACTCATGGATCTTCTTCGCGTGGACGGGCTCGGAAACGCGGGCGCCGGGCGTATGGAGCTCATCGACTCACGCAACAATCTGTTTTTCAATCCCGGTGGCATGACGGCGGCGGTCGGGGTAGATGATCTCATCGTCGCCGTCGATGGAAAGACCGTGCTCGTGTGCAGGCGGGGAGAGAGCCAGAGGGTTCGCGAGATCACGGATGGATTTGAAACGAAGAAAAGGAAGGATCTGTTGTAGGATTCGTTCTCGTGTGAACACCGAAAGAAGGAGGCGCTGATGTTTGCTCGGAAGATGCTGCTGTTCGGCTTGATCGCGGCCTGTGTCGCGCTCACGGCTCCGTCCTGCTCTCGCGAAAAAAAGGCTGAGGGCCTCGAGGTGAAATCCGGGTTCGCGGCCAGGGTTGGCGACATCAAGATCACCGATGATCAGGTGTCCGATATGTTCAACGCGATGCCCGGCGCGCAGCAGAAGCAGTTCGTAGGGAAGGACGGGCGGGCGGATTTCGTCGATCGCCTGATCGAGCAACATCTCATCTATCTGGCGGCTCTCGACAAGAACCTGGATAAGACCGAAGAGATGAAAGCCAAGATCAGGATGGCCACGATGAACATCCTTATTTCCGAGTATTTTGACAAGGAAGTGATGGGCAAGATCGAGATCGGGCCGAAGGAGATCGAAGATTACTACAACTCGCATTCGGCTGAGTTCGTCCAGGCGCCCATTTTGCGCGCCCAATATCTCTTCACGGTCGACAGCCTGAAGGCCGTGAAATGGCAGGAGCGACTCGCGAAAGGCATGAATTTCTCCGAGCTCGCGCGCAAGGAATCCGAGGATAAGGCGACGGCTCGGCA